>NZ_JBCOCI010000053.1:28387-34711 GCF_040929485.1 Phocaeicola sp. RTP21198st1_B8_RTP21198_201120
GACTAGTAGTAGAGCCGATTGAGGCAACCCATCTACCATTTTCATCAATCAGAAACTTATGAAAGTTCCACCCTATCTTAGCATCCGAAACCCCGTTTTCACTTTTATGCGTAAGCCATTGATAAAGGGGAGCTATATCTTTCCCCTTTACAGATATTTTAGCCATCATAGGAAAAGTAACTCCATAATTCAACGTACAAAACTCCTTGATTTCTTCATTCGTGCCGGGTTCCTGATGTAGGAAATTATTGGCAGGAAATCCGATAACGACAAAATCATCTTTTCCATATTTCTCATACAATTCCTCCAACTTGGCGTACTGGGGAGTGAAACCGCATTTAGATGCCACATTGACTACCAATACTTTCTTACCTTTGAACGTGGAAAGTGGCAAGTCCTTCCCGTCAATAGCCTTGACCGTAAAGTCATAAAAACTTTTTTGCTGTGCACCAGCTACCGATGTGATCATGGTTACAATTATGCTTAATATAAATGTCTTCATTTGAAATGCTATTTTATAATAGAACAATTCATGAACTTGAAAAGTTTTCTCTGAAAGAAAAGATTGACGAGAGAAAATTGTTATCTTTGTTCTTCTGAAAAAGAACAGAAGATATTTATGAGCAAACAAGGAACCATCATAGTAGTAGATGATAACAAAGGAGTGCTGTCGGCAGTAAAGCTATTGCTGAAAAATCATTTCGAACATATCGTCACACTGCCCTCACCCATCACACTGCCCGCTGCGCTACGTGAAGAAAACGCGCAAGTAGTGCTGCTGGATATGAATTTCAGCAGCGGACTGAATACCGGGAATGAAGGTCTGTACTGGTTACACGAGATAAAGAAAATACACCCCTCCCTGCCCGTAGTACTTTTCACAGCCTATGCTGACATAGACCTGGCAGTGCGCGGCATCAAGGAAGGAGCAACAGACTTCATCGTCAAGCCTTGGGACAATGCCCGGCTGATAGAAACCTTGCTGTCTGCCTGCCGCAATTCCTCCAAGAACAAGAAGAGAGCGGAAATCCCTAAAACCGTATCTTCTATGTATTGGGGAGAAAGCAATGCCATGAAGCAACTGCGGACGCTGATAGAGAAAGTGGCGCAAACGGATGCCAATATTCTGATTACAGGAGAGAACGGCACAGGAAAAGAAATGCTGGCACGGGAAATACACGCTTTGTCTGCCCGATACCGGCGGGATATGATAACAGTGGACATGGGTGCCATCACCGAATCCCTGTTCGAAAGCGAACTGTTCGGTCATAAAAAAGGCTCGTTTACCGATGCCCATACCGACCGTGCTGGTAAATTTGAAGCCGCCCATGAAGGGACTTTGTTTCTGGACGAAATAGGCAACCTGCCCTATCACCTGCAATCCAAACTACTCACCGCCATTCAGAGCCGGAGCGTGGTGCGAGTAGGAAGCAACGAACCGATACCTGTCAACATACGTTTGATTTGCGCCACCAATTGTGATTTGGAAGAGATGGTGGCCAAAGGCAAATTCCGCGAAGATTTGCTTTACCGCATCAATACCATCCACATCGAGATTCCCCCTCTGCGGGAACGCAAAGAAGATATTATCCCTTTGGCCGAACGCTTTATAGACCGATTCTGCAAACAATATGACAAAGGAAATATCCTTCTTTCTACCGGTGCGCAAGAAAAGTTACGGACATATCCGTGGTATGGAAACATACGCGAACTGGAACATGCCGTAGAGAAAGCGGTCATTATCAATGAAGATGGTATATTGAGTGAGGAACATTTTCATTTTCCCCGAAAAGTAGCGGCTCCTGCGACAGAAACAAGTGTCTCAACTCTGGAGGAGATGGAATTGCAAATGATTCAGAAGGCGATAGAGAAATGCAACGGAAACCTCTCGGCTGTAGCGGCACAGTTGGGAATTACCCGTCAGACGCTTTATAACAAGATGAAAAAATTCGGATTATGACCATTTTCTCATGTCCTTCCTCACTACAATCAAATTTTAAACAGACTCTAAAGAAGCATCAACGAAACAATAAATAATCAAGCTGTGAAACAATTCTTCTTCCGTTTTTTCACTGTACTGTTCCTAGGTATTGCCTGCACCTTACTAATCCAGCAGCGCAATTGGCTGTGGCTATGCGTAGCCGTACCTTCATTCCTCGTTTCCATAGGCTGGTTTTACCGCCTGTACACTTTTAATACCCGGAAGATAGCCTTTCTGCTCGACGCCATCGAAAACGACGACCCCGCTGTTCGTTTTTATGAACATGCCTCCCCTGGCGATTCTTCCATGGTCAATGTCATGCTGAACCGCATCGCACGTATTTTGTACAATGTAAAACAGGAAACGGCACAACGAGAGAAGTATTATGAGCTCATCATGGACTTTGTAGAAACCGGCATTGTGGTGCTGAACAGCAAAGGCTCCGTTTATCAAAAGAATAAAGAGGCCATGAATCTGTTGGGGCTGGATGTTTTGACTCATGTCAAACAACTCTCTCGCATCTCGGATGAACTGATGATTGCTTTGGAAAAAGCAGTTCCGGGTGACAAGCTGCAAATTCAGTTCAACACAGAACGGGGAACAGTACATCTTGCCTTACGGGTGTCCGGCATCCGTATCAAAGACGAGGAACTCCGCATTATTGCCTTGAGTGATATCAATCGGGAGCTGGATGAACGGGAAATAGATTCATGGATACGCCTCACCCGCGTACTGACCCATGAAATAATGAATTCACTCACTCCGGTGACTTCCCTCAGCGAAACACTACTGGCTCTTCCCGGAGCAGAAAATGAAGAAATGAAACAAGGGCTGGAAACGATTCACTCTACAGGTAAAGGATTGATAAATTTTGTCATGTCTTATCGCAAACTGACACGACTGCCATCACCTGAACCATCGCTGTTCTATGTCCGTCCTTTCCTGGAACGGATGATCCGACTGGCACAGCACCAGCATCCATGCCCCAACATCACTCTTTCCATCCTCGAAGCCCGGGAAGACCTGATAGTCTTTGCCGACGAGAACCTGATAGCCCAAGTGGTTACGAATCTGCTGAAAAATGCGATTCAAGCCATAGGTAATGCTCCCGACGGAAAGATCACCTTGAAAGCTTATTGTGATCCGCAAGAAAGTATCCGTATAGAGATAGCCAACAACGGTCCCGCTATTCCTCCCGATGCAGCCGGACAAATTTTTGTACCTTTCTTCACGACCAAAGAGGAAGGAAGCGGCATCGGACTGAGTCTAAGCAAACAAATCATGAGGCTGAGCGGTGGCACACTGACCCTGCTGCCTTACAAGGAAAAGGGACAGGCCACTGTTTTTGTACTGGTTTTTAATTAAAAATAAAAATGTGCTAATGTGTCAGCCAATTACCATCCGGTACACAGCGCAGCCATTAGCAAATTAGCAAATTATTTAAAATGAAACATTCTCCTGAATTATTAGTTTATAAAGCCTCTGCCGGTTCGGGAAAAACATTCACACTGGCCGTGGAATATATAAAGCTGCTGATACAGAACCCACGGGCATACCGTAATATACTGGCTGTGACTTTTACCAACAAGGCCACTACCGAAATGAAAGAGCGGATTCTGAGCCAGCTATACGGAATATGGATAAAGGATAAGGATTCTGATCCCTATTTACAGAAAATCACAGAAGAACTGGAAATGCCCCCAGAAGACATAAGGACAGCCGCCGGTACGGCACTGCACTACATGATACACGATTACAGCCGCTTCCGGGTGGAAACCATTGACTCATTCTTCCAGTCGGTGATGCGCAATTTGGCACGGGAGCTGGAATTGGGTGCCAATCTGAATATCGAACTGAACAATATGGAGGTACTGAGTGATGCCGTGGACTCCATGATAGAAAAGCTGGACCGACAATCTCCCGTACTCTATTGGCTGTTGGAATACATAGAAGAAAGAATTGCCGATGACAAGAGGTGGAATGTTTCCGGTGAGATAAAGAATTTCGGACGAAACATCTTCGATGAAGGATATATAGAAAAAGGAAATGGGCTACGGGAAAAATTACGGGACAAAGACTGTATCAAGAATTACCGCAAGACGCTGCAAGCCATTTTGGAAGAGGTGCAGGAACAAATGAAAGGATTTGCCGACCAATTCTTCGGAATATTGGATACAAACGGGGTGAAAGTAGAAGATTTGAAAAACGGTTCCCGAGGTATAGCCGGCTATTTTAATAAACTACAATCGGGCAAACTGGATGACAGCGTCCGCAATGTAACAGTGGAAAAATGTCTGGACTGCCCCGACGAATGGGTGAAAAAAACCTCCCCCATACGCAACGCTATCCTAGGTCTGGCAGAAAAAGAACTGATTCCCCTGCTGAATGAATCGGAAAAATATAGAAGCCGGAACAATATGCTGGCCAATTCCTGCCAACTCTCCCTGCGCCACGTAAACAATATCCGTCTGCTGGCCAATATAGACGAAGAGGTACGCGAATTGAACCATGAGAACAATCGCTTCCTGCTGTCGGATACCAACGCGTTGCTTCATAACCTGGTAAAAGAAGGAGATTCCTCGTTTGTATTCGAAAAGATAGGAACAACCATACGCAACGTAATGATTGATGAATTTCAGGATACTTCGCGTATGCAATGGGACAATTTCCGTCTGTTGCTGCTCGAAGGTTTGTCTCAGGGAGCAGACAGCTTGATTGTAGGAGACGTGAAACAATCCATCTACCGCTGGAGAAACGGTGACTGGGGCATACTGAACGGACTGAAAACAAACATCGAAGCCTTTCCCGTCAAAGTAAAGACACTGACCACCAACCGCCGGAGCGCTGCAAACATCATTCACTTCAACAACGAAGTGTTTACAGCCGCCTGCGAGGTGTTGAACAACATTTATAAGGAAGAACAAAAAAAGGAATGCAAGGAACTGAAGGAAGCCTACAACGACGTGTGTCAGGAAACATACAAAGATCCCGGAAAAGGGTATGTCAAAGTGGAATTTCTATCGGATACGGAAGACATGACCTATATGGAAAACACCCTGTACCACCTAGGAGAAGAAGTGGAGCTGCTTGTGGCGCAGGGCGTGCAACTGAAAGATATTGCCATCCTGGTGCGCAAGAACAGAAGCATTCCTTTAATAGCCGATTACTTCGACAAGAACACCTCTTACAAAATCGTATCCGATGAGGCATTCCGACTGGATGCCTCACTGGCGGTATGTATGATAATGGATGGCCTGCGCTACTTGTCACAACCCGGAAACCGGATTGCCAAAGCGCAACTGGCTGCTGCTTATCAGAATGAAGTATTACATAAAGGAATAGATCTCAACACTCTATTGCTGAACGAAATAGATGATTATCTGCCATTCGATTTCATAAAAGAAGCGGAACAGCTTCGCCTCATGCCACTGTATGAACTGATGGAAAAACTTTTCAATCTGTTTCAGATATCCTGCATCAAACAACAGGATGCCTATCTGTGCGCCTTCTTTGATGCCGTGACGGAATATTTGCAAAGCAATTCTTCCGAATTATCCGCTTTTATCACCTACTGGGAAGAAAAACTAGGCAGCAAGACCATCCCTTCCGGCGAGGTGGAAGGAATTCGCATTCTCTCCATCCACAAGTCCAAAGGCTTGGAATACCATACCGTACTGCTACCCTTCTGCGACTGGAAAATGGAGAATGAGACTTACAACCATCTGGTATGGTGTGCTCCCCGGCAAGCTCCGTTTAGCGATCTTGACATTGTTCCCATCAACTATTCCAAAGCCATGCAGCAATCCATTTATCGGGAAGAGTTCCTGAATGAACGCTTGCAATTATGGGTTGATAATCTGAACCTGCTTTATGTGGCATTTACCCGTGCCAAAAAGAACTTGATTATATATGGAAAGGCGGAACAGAAAGGAACGGTATCCGAATTGTTAGGAAATGCCTTATCCGACATGACCGGAAAGAGCTATGCCACCGGAGAAGAAATATACGAACTGGGAACGCTCTATCTCTCATCTCACGAAGAGGAAAAACAAGTGTCCGGCAACAAGCTGCTGACTGTAGCCCGACGTTTGCCTATCCATCTGGAAACGCTGGAAACCAACATCGAATTCAAACAGTCCAACCGTTCTGCCGAATTTATCCGGGGAGAAGAGGAAACGGAAGACAAATACATCCGGCAAGGACAGTTGTTGCATAATCTATTCTCCGTAATCCGTACCACGGACGATGTGCCTCCCGCCATAGAACGCCTGCGTTTCGAAGGAATCATAGAGTCGGCACAACAAGAGGAACAAATACGAAAACTCACCGAATGGGCTTTGAGG
>NZ_JBCOCI010000054.1:0-33836 GCF_040929485.1 Phocaeicola sp. RTP21198st1_B8_RTP21198_201120
GCCATCTTCCTCAGTTTAGGGAGGAAAGTTCATTGGGAACATGGATTTATCGGATAGCGACCAATGAGTGTCTCCGTTTTCTGAATATGCGTAAAGAACAAGCTGTTTCGGCGGAAGAAGTTCAGGAAGAGTTAATGAATAAGTTGATGGCGTCAGATTATGTGGATTATGAGAACGAAATGGCGGTGAAATTTCAGCAGGCTATTTTGATGCTTCCTGAAAAACAGCGGGTAGTTTTCAATCTTCGTTATTATGATGAACTGGAATATGAAGAAATTAGCAGGATTACGGACACGAAGGTGGATACGTTGAAAGTGAATTATCATTATGCAAAAGAGAAGATAAAAGAGTACATGATAAATAATTAAAGATAGGATGGAAAAGGAGTTTGATTTTAAGAATATTGGGAAGCGGATGCCTTATCGTACCCCTGATGGCTTTTTCGGAAAAATGCAAAAACAAGTATTGGAGCGTACCCAGGCTGAGAGGTTTAATAGGCAGAATAGAATAAAATTGATTATTGGGGCTACTTTAGCTATTGCGGCTGTCATGTTGGGAGTTCTTTTCTTTCCGATATCTCAACCTGTGGCAGAGGAGTTGCCTTCTCATTCACTTATTGTTTCTACGGATTTAGACTCTTCTTATTCAGATACTTTGGATCGTTATATAGAATCTATGTCTGATGAGGAATTAGCAGAATGGGTGGAATTGTCTGAAAATGATATATTTATAAATTGATTAATCACTAAAAACAAAAAAATGATGAGAACAAAATTTTTTTTAATGGTGTTGGCAGCCATTGTTATGGGAAGTCAGGTAACACTTTTTGCCCAAGAAAAGAAAGAAACTAAATCTGAAAGAAGGCAGTTTAATAAAGAACAGATGCTGGAAATACAGTGCAATCAAATTATAAAAGGATTGGCATTGGATGACGCAACGGCTACTAAATTTATTCCGGTGTATAAACAATACATGGAAGAAATGCAGGCTACTCGTCATATGGGAGTTTGTCGAAATGTTGCAAATAGAACGGCCGCCGATAAACAGATCCCCAAACCGGTCCCTACAGATGCTGAAGTGGAGCAGGCTATTAAGGCACGTTTCGCGCAGAGTAGAAAGATACTGGATATTCGTGAGGAATATTATAATGAGTTTCGGAAATTTCTTTCTCCTAAACAAATTCAGAAAATGTATAATATGGAGAAACACAATGGTGATAAATTTCGTAAAGAGATGAAAAAAAGACAAGGAATGAAAAAGCAGCATGATGGAAGAAGACATATGTCACAGGGCGATGTGAAGAAGTAAATATGGGTGAAATGGGGAAAAAATAGTACTTTCATTGTCTTTATGGCTTTATTCTTTTAGTGGCTGCTGTTTATGGTAGCCACTATTTTGTTTTCTCATTGGAAGTATATATTTTTGTGAAGCTAACAGTAGCTATTTAATTAATAAAAATAATATGATGAAAGTAAAGAAATTAAGTGGCAAAGTTCAGGATGCACAACAAATACCGACCTTATTTGATCATGAGAACATAATGTATTATCCTATTAATATAGTGAACTGGAAAGAATATCCTTATCAACCTCAAGTCTCTTTTCGTATAGCCTATACAAATGATGCTATATTAGTTCATTATAAAGTAGTAGAAGATAGTGTTCGTGCCAAATACGGTGAAGATAACGGTAGTGTCTGGACAGATTCCTGTGTGGAATTTTTCTCTATTCCTGCGAGAGATGGCGTTTATTACAATTTGGAATGTAACTGTATCGCTACGATTCTTTTAGCAGCAGGTTCGGAGCGTAGTAATCGAGAAATGGCTCCTCTTGAAATAACAGATCAGGTGAAGCGTTGGGCTAGTTTGGGCAGAGAAACTTTTGAAGAAAAGATAGGAGAATGTACTTGGGAGGTTGCTTTGCAGATTCCGTATAAGGTATTTTTTAAGCATACCATTACCAAGTTGGATGGAATGGTTGTACGAGCTAATTTTTATAAATGTGGAGATGAATTGCAAAAGCCTCATTTCTTATCATGGAGTCCTATAAAAATAGAGAAGCCGGATTTTCATCGTCCGGATTTCTTTGGACTTTTGGAATTCGAATGAAATTCGTAATTAATTTAAAAAGATTGCATACAGCTGGATAAAAATGGTAAGTTTGCAACTATATATAACGGATAAAGTATAGTAGCGATTTTGAAACAGTTTTATATGATGAAACATACGTTGAAATTTATATTAATCGGGTTGCTTTGTTGTCTATGTAATTTTACAGTGCAAGCGCAAACCCGTAACCGGCAGTATGAGGAATATATTCATAAGTATAAAGATCTTGCTGTCGATGAGATGAAACGGTATCGTATTCCTGCCAGCATCACTTTGGCTCAAGGATTATTGGAATCAGGGGCGGGAAAAAGTACGCTGGCTCGTAAATCCAATAATCATTTTGGTATAAAATGTGGTGGTGACTGGACTGGTCGTACTGTACGGCATGATGATGATGCCCGTAATGAATGTTTTCGTGCCTATAAGCACCCTCGTGAGTCATATGAAGATCATTCTAAATTTTTAAAAGGACGTTCACGTTATGCATCTCTTTTTAAATTAAAAATCACCGATTATAAAGGATGGGCACATGGGCTGAAGAAGGCGGGATATGCTACTGACCCTCGCTATGCGTATCGTTTAATTGATATCATTGAATTATATGAATTACATAAGTATGATACCAAGGATGGTATAAAGTGGATGAAGGAATTCCCAAACCCGCATCAGCCTTATTTAGCTAATGATTTACTTTATATTGTGGTACGCCCGGGGGATACATTTAAAAAACTTTCTAAAGAATTTGATATCAGTCAACGTAAGTTGAGGAAATACAATGATCTTTATAAAGGATATGTATTGAAACCAGGTGATATTATTTATTTGGATAAAAAGCATCGTCGTGCGGATAAGGAACACATAGTTCATGTTGTCCGTGAGGGAGAATCTATGTATTCTATTTCCCAAAAGTATGGTATTCGTCTGAAGAATTTATATAAGATGAATAAGATGAAACCGGAAGATTCTTCTCCTAAAGTAGGTGATATATTGCGTTTGCGTTAGTCATTATAGTACGGTAACTGATGTTTAAAAACGTACAGGGTGTCCGATTTCGGACACCCTGTACGTTTTGTTTGTTATTGATTATCAATAAGTTGCTTTCTTGGCACGGATGTTGTTTATTCTTTAGTACAAAAATGACAATAATAAAATTACAATAAGTTATGGACAGAGAAATCCCTAAAGAAGTGCGTGATAAGGAACGCAAAAAGAAGTTCATTAAATATGGTGCAATAGGTGTGGCGGCAGTGGTATGTATAGCTGTATTGATTTCGTTTATGCGAAGTAGCGTCAATAAGAAAGATTTGGTGTTTTCAGAAGTAGACAATGGAACTATTGAAGTAAGTGTCAGTGCTTCCGGTAAGGTTGTCCCGGCTTTTGAAGAGATTATCAATTCACCTATTAATACTCGTATCGTGGAAGTTTACCGTAAGGGAGGAGACAGCGTGGATGTAGGTACGCCGATTTTGAAACTTGATTTGCAGAGTACGGAAACCGAATACAAGAAATTGCTGGATGAAGAACAGATGAAACGTTATCAGTTAGAGCAGTTGAAGGTGAATAATAATACGTATCTGAGCGATTTATCAATGCAAGTGAAAATTTCTGCCATGAAATTGAACCGTATGGAGGTAGAACTTCGCAACGAACGTTATTTGGATAGCTTGGGTTCTGGAACAACGGACAAGGTTCGTCAGGCTGAATTGAACTTCAATACAGGAAAACTGGAATTGGAACAGCTCCGTCAGCAATACGCAAATGAATCGAAAGTAAAAGAGGCTGATTTGAAAGTGAAGGAATTGGAATTCAATATTTTCTCAAAGAGTCTTGCTGAAATGAAACGTACATTGGATGACGCTCAAATTCGTTCACCGCGTAAAGCGATTCTTACCTATATTAATAATCAGGTAGGTGCGCAGGTGGCGGAAGGTAGTCAAGTAGCTATCATTTCTGATTTGAGCCACTTTAAAGTGGAAGGTGAAATAGCTGATACATACGGTGACCGTGTGGCAGCAGGTGGACGTGCCATAGTCAAGATTGGCAATGAGAAACTGGAAGGAACGGTAAGTAGTGTGACACCGTTGAGTAAGAATGGGGTGATTTCGTTCATTGTACAACTGAATGAAGATAATAACAAGCGATTGCGTTCCGGCTTGAAGACGGATGTATATGTAATGAATGCCGTGAAAGAAGGGGTTTTAAGATTGGCGAATGCTTCTTATTATGTCGGTCGCGGTGAATATGAATTATTTGTTCAGGATAGTAAGGATGAAGTAGTGAAGCGTAAAGTTCAATTGGGTGACAGTAATTTTGAATATGTGGAAGTCATATCGGGATTGAAACCGGGTGACAAGGTGGTTGTCAGCGATATGAGCAGTTACAAAAACAAGAATAAGTTGAAGTTGAAATAAGAAGCAGCTATGACATAAACAACAAGATAAAACTCTCTCTTAATTAATACATTGATTGTTACGGGAAATGAAGTGTCTTTTCTTCCTTTTCACTCATTTCCCGAACATAATTTAATTTGTTCTTAGGCTATGTCGTTTTTTTGATTGTTTACTTTTTTATATTATTCATAATGCTTGTTGGCATTCTTATTCCGGTATACAGCATCAGTTGTATTAGTCCGGTAGATGTGTTGTGGGATGAATACGACTGACAAAAACGATCATACTGTCCGTTATCGGACAATATATTAAATAATAATCTGTTGAAAATTAAATGTTTATTGCTTTGGTATATCTTTTGATTCATAAAAATAAAAAGTGTATAAGATTAACAATTTAAATAAGAAAAATTATGGCAATGATTAAATTAACCGGTATCAATAAAATCTACCGTACCAATGAGATTGAAACATTAGCACTGGAAAATGTAAATTTGGATGTGATTAAAGGCGAATTTGTTAGTATTATGGGGCCTTCCGGTTGCGGTAAGTCTACCTTGTTGAATATTATGGGGTTATTGGATGCTCCCAGCAGTGGAAAGATTGAAATAAACGGTACTTCTGTAGAAAGTATGAAAGATAAAGAACTGGCTGCTTTTCGTAATAAGACTTTGGGATTTGTGTTCCAGTCATTCCACCTGATTAATTCGCTGAATGTGATTGACAATGTAGAATTGCCTTTGCTCTATAGAAAGATGGCTGCCAAGGAGCGTACCCGTTTGGCAAAAGAAGTGTTGGAGCGTGTCGGTTTAAGTCATCGTATGCGCCACATGCCCACACAGCTTTCCGGTGGTCAGTGTCAGCGTGTGGCGATAGCCCGTGCTATTGTGGGCAATCCCGAAATTATCCTTGCCGATGAGCCTACCGGAAATTTGGACTCAAAAATGGGTGCTGAAGTAATGGAGTTGTTGCATAAATTGAATAAAGAAGATGGACGTACCATTGTGATGGTAACCCATAATGAAGAACAAGCCAAACAGACTTCAAGAACTATCCGTTTCTTTGATGGCCGTCAGGTGCAATAACTGGAGGCTACTTCATTTTTTCTACGGACCATTAATGAAAAGGTACTATAATGATAAAAAAAACAATAGGACAAGTAATTTATCAATTGCGTAACCAACCGTTACTAAGTGCAATTACTATATTGGGAACTGCCCTCGCTATTGCTTTGATAATGGTTATTCTAATTGTCTATCAAGCGAAAACGGCGGACTATGCTCCTGAAGTAAATCGTTCACGCTCGCTTTACGTCAAATGGGAGCGTACGGTATATGACAAAAAAGAACCTAACAGCGCAGGTCATTCCCGACCTTCATTGTGGATGGCTAAAGAAGTCTTTTATCCGTTGAAAACTCCCGAAGCTGTATGCGTTACTTATGAAGCCGGTGAAGTATTAGTCAGTACTCCAGGAGCTGATGAAGAGGTCAATACACCGTTGTTACTGACAGATGCTGATTTTTGGAAGATATACCAATTTCATTACTTGTCGGGAAAACCTTTTACCCAGGCTGACTTTCAGTCGGGAATAAAGAAAGCTGTTATTGTTGAAAGTGTGGCGAGGCGTCTTTATGGAGATGTGGACGCTGCTATTGGGAAACCTGTACAGATTAATTTTACTGATTATACTGTTTGTGGTGTAGTAGAGAATGTAAATCGTTTTTGTGAGTTTGCATGGAGTGAGGTTTATGCACCTTATTCTTCGAATGCGATAGCCAATAAGGTGGAAGCAGGAGAAACTCAGGGAAATCATATCATTACTATCTTGGCGCATTGTTCAGATGATTTTGAGAAAATCCGTAATGAGGTGGCCCGTGGAGTGGCACAGATTAATACGACACTGGGTGAGAGAGAATTGCAACTGATGGGGCAACCGGATAACTTCCGTACTCAGTTGAATCGTAAATTTGCCAACTCGTATGAAAATCTGGATGCGGCATATTGGAAATATGGCATTATGATTATTGTTATTTTATTGGTTCCCGCCATTAATCTAAGCGGATTGACACATACCCGTATGCGTCGTCGGCTGGAAGAATTAGGTATTCGTAAATCTTTTGGCGCTACACAGGGAGAGTTGGTGTGGCAGGTTTTGAACGAGAACTTTGTATTGACATTAATCGGTGGGATGCTGGGACTTGGACTTTCTTATCTGTGTCTGTGGCTGATGAGTGATTGGTTGCTTCAGACTGCTTGGGGAGCAACAGCTACCATGAATGTTTCTATGGTCAGTCCTGTTGTATTTTTTGTGGCGCTTTGTTTTTGTCTGGTGCTTAATTTGCTTTCGGCATACATTCCTGCCTGGCGTGTTGCCCATACTCCGATTGTCGATTCGTTAAATCAAAAACTCTAAGGCTATGCTGATTCATTTATTAATTATTATAAAGAATAATCTTCGTGCCAATCTGTTGCTGATGGCTGGAATGTTCGTCATTGCTACTTCACTGTGGTATGCTGTGGATTATGTGTATGCTGTGGTAGTGAACCAACAGAAATCATTAGGGTTTGATTGGGAGCATGTATATTATGTACAAGCGGCCGTCTTACCCAATGAAAGCGTGGAGTGTGACACAGCAAGTCGGTCTGATGATGAAGTGACAGCTGAATATTTGGAATTTTATAATCGGCTGCAACATCATCCGGCAGTAGAAAGTGCATGTTATACTTTGATGCATTTCCATTATATATGGAAAAACGGTAGTGGAACCATGTCTTATGATACATTGAAGACCAGTGCGATGTATCGGGAAGTCACTCCTTCTTATTTTACCGTGTTTCGTGTCAGAGGGGCTGATGAATGTTCGCCTGAAGAGTTGTCCCGGCGGGCATCACATACCAATGATTTTGTGGTGACGGAAAATACAGCTTGTCGGCTGTTGAATCCGGACATAAATAATATGACTGTAAAAGGAGTGGAGCTAGCCGGTCGGTTTATTCATAGTGGGGTTTCCATGCGCAAGGATGAACCAGATTCGGTGCGTGTGGCCGCCGTATGCGAGAATCAGAAATATAATGAATATTCCAATTGGAGTAAAGCCGTTTATCGCATTGTACAGTTGGGACAGGGAGATTTTAAGATAAGCTATGGCAGTATTCCTTATCATGATATATTTATTCGTGTGAAGGCAGATGCCGACCGTCCTGGCTTTGTGGAATCATTCCGGAAAGAGATGAAGAAACAGCTGCGTGTGGGTAATCTGTATCTGGCGGATATACGTCCTATGAGTTATTACCGGAATGAACATCTGGCTGATTATCGTAGCGATCTTTATACTTATTTGGCCATTGCTGGATTCTTTTTAGCTAATGCATTTTTGGCCATATTGGGTACTTTCTGGTTCCGTACGCAGCAGCGTCGTGAAGAACTGGCCGTCCGTCTGGTTGCTGGGGCTACGCCGCACAGTCTTCAGACTCTTTTAATGGGAGAAGGCTTTCTACTGATAACCATCGCTTATATTCCTGCTTTGGTTGTAGCTTATAATTTAGGTATTTCTGATTTAGTAGAAACATGGCCTGTAGAATGGAGTTTCACACGTTTCCTGATAGGAGGGCTCGTTACTTTTCTGTTACTTTGGGCTATTGCCGCTATCAGCATTTGGTTTCCGGCACGGCAGGCCATGAGTATCCAGCCAGCTGAGGCATTGCATGGTGAGTAAATCAGATATTCATTTTATTAAAAGATGGAATTAATGAAAAACGGAGATACATTTGGGATCTATTTGGAAATATAGAACATTGTATCTCTGCTTTAATTTATATATCAGGAAATGAAATCGTGTGCGAAAATGAAGTTGGTGTTCATTTTCGGACAGTGTATAATAAAGATAATATGTTTATATTCAGTTTTTTGTGTCTTTGGCATGACTTTGGCTAGTATAGATATAAAGTGTATAAGAAAATAATAAAATAGAATTCGAAAATGATAAAACAGTATTACAAGCAAGCTTTGGCACAACTACGCCAACATCCGCTTATCAGTATTATCGGTATTGTGGGGACTGCGCTGAGTATTTTCCTTATTATGTTGGTAGTGATGATGCAACAAGTAAAGGTCGCTCCTTTTTCTCCCGAGTCCAATCGTAACCGTTTTTTACATGTACATTATATGAGTATCAGTCATAAAGATTGGGGAAATGGGACAAGTAATGGTCCGATGAGTGTACAGACTGCACGTGAAGTATACAAATCGTTGAAGACTCCTGAGGCTGTTACTGTTTATTGTTGCATGACGGTGTCCACTCCTGTTTCCCTACCTGGTGCGCCTGCGATAGGAGCTGATGTGCGTGAGACAGATGATACATTTTTTCATGTGTTCGATTTTCAGTTTACAGATGGAAAGCCGTATGATGAAGCTACTTTTACAGCTGGGCGCCCTGTAGCTGTTATAACAGAGAGCATATCACGTGCCTTGTTTGGTTCTATTCAGTCTGTAGGTAAAGAATTTCTGCTGAGTCATGCTCCTTATCGTGTAGTAGGAGTAGTGAAAGATGTTTCAACTCTTGCCGATATGGCTTACGGGCAAGTATGGATTCCTTTCACTTCGACCAACCTGTCTAATGACACATGGAGTGATAACCACATGGGAATGATGAGTGTAACTCTGTTGGCGCATGACCGTGAGGATTTTGATGAGATTCGTGCTGAGGCTAAGCGCCGTATGAATGAGTATAATTCAATACTTGCTGATCAAGGGTATACATTGATAGATCGCAACCGTCCTTATGACCAGGAAACCCAATCGATTTCTTTTGCTGCCAATTTGGAACCGGATTTAAAAGCGGCTCGTCGTGAGCGTGTCATTATCTTTATTATTCTATTATTGGTTCCTGCCATAAATTTGAGCAGCATGACGCAAAGCCGTTTGCGTCAGCGTGTAGCCGAGATAGGTGTGCGTCGTGCATTTGGAAGTACCCGCATAGAGATGGTGGGGCAGATTGTGATGGAAAATCTCGTAATCACTTTGTTGGCAGGGGCTATCGGATTGCTCATTAGTATATTATTCGCTTATTGGGGCACTGATATATTGTTTGCACAACCTTATAGTGTTACTCTGAATGCGCCTACTGTTGATTCCAGAATTTTATTGCAACCATCTACTTTCCTCTATGCATTGTTGTTCTGTTTTGTATTGAATTTGCTTAGTAGCGGTATTCCCGCATGGCGGGCATCGCGTACTAACATAGTCAATGCTTTGGGAGGAAAGATACATTAATAGATGAAAAATTAAGAATTTAAAAGAAGAGTTAGAATGAATAAGAAACTATTGACACAAATAAAGAATGAGTGGCGTTCCAATCTTTGGCTTGTTACCGAATTGTTGTTGGTGAGCGTTGTTATGTGGTATATTGTCGATTATATGTATGTTAAGGCAGCTGTTTACTATGAGCCACGTGGTTTTGATATCTCCCATTGTTATTTGATACAAATGGGACGCCTTACTGATAAAAGTCCTGATTTTATTCCTAATCAGACAAAAGAGCAGCAGCGGGAAGATGTGAAAGGACTTGCCGAGCGTCTTAAATATCGTCCGGATATAGAGGCGGTTGGTTTTGGTCAGAATTCTTATCCTTATAATGGGAGTAACAGCGGTACGGAGGTTAGATATGACACACTTCAGTCGCCGGGATGGACTATTCGACGTTTAGTAAGTCCTGATTTTGTCCGGGTTTTCCAGTATCATGGTACTCGTGGGGAAACTCCTGAACAATTGGCGGAGTTGCTTAGCCATCCCAAGAATTTTTTGGCTTCCGATAATTTATACAAGAAACGTTACGGAAGAGATTTGACTCCATTGGTAGGAAAACAGTTTTATTTGTTTGGAGATACGACGGAAACCTATACGCTGGGAGCATCGTTGGAGGTAGTCCGGTATTCAGATTATGAGCAGGCATGGAACAGCTACAGTATGGTGAAACTTTTGCCGGAGAATTGGTATGATGTGGGACTTGAATTGTGTGTACGGGTAAAAGAAGATCAGGATAAAGATTTTATAACCCGTTTGAAAGCTGATAGTGAGAAGCTATATCGGGTGGGGAATGTGTTTATAGCCGAAGTGCGTTCGTTTGATGATATCCGTCGTAACTATCAACAGTCACAAACCAATTCCATGCGCAGCTATATTTTGGGTATGGTTTTTTTATTGTTGAATATTTTTTTAGGATTGCTGGGCACGTTCTGGTTTCGTACTCAGCAACGACGTGGTGAGATTGCTTTGATGAAATCTTTGGGAGGAACAGACCACAGTGTCTTTGTACGCCAGTTGGTGGAAGGATTACTGCTATTGGTTATAGCCACTATTCCGGCTGTTTTTATCAATTGGAATCTGGCAAATAGTGAATTGAATGCTTGGATGAATGGTACTACTATTGAAGGTGGACGCTTCATAATAACAGTTCTTATCTCCTTTATTTTGATTGCATTGATGATTGTAGTAGGCATTTGGATTCCTGCACGTAAGGCTATGAAAGTTCAGCCGGCGGAAGCATTGCATAATGAGTAATTTCTTTTTTTGTTAAAAGATTTTAGAGCATAGCACAAACATGATAAAACTATATTTCAAACAGGCTTTTTTCCAACTCCGTGAGAATAGGCTCATCAGCTTGGTCTCTATTATAGGAACGGCATTGGCTATTTGTATGATCATGGTCATCGTTTTGGTGTTGGAAGTGCGCATTACGGATTGTGTGCCTGAGGTGAACCGTTCACGTTCTCTTTATATGAAAGCGATGTCTATTCATCAGAAAGGAGATACTAGTGATAATTCATCAAACGGCTGTATGTCACTTACGGTGGCTAAAGAGTGTTTTAAGGCGCTTACTGTTCCTGAAACGGTAACTATAGTGTCTACAGGAGGCAGGATGCGTATTTCTGTACCTGCGGGAAAAACGATGACAGTGGATAATCTTGAAACTGACGATACTTTTTGGAAAGTGTTCTCTTTTGATTTTATTGCCGGAAAGCCGTTTACGGCTGCCGATAGTGAAAGCGGACTTCCTAAGGTTGTAATTAGCGCTTCTGTGGCCCGGAATTTATTTGGTACGGTAGAAGCAGTGGGGCGTACAGTCCAACTTAACTTGGCCGATTATACGGTAGTGGGTGTTGTGAAAGATGTATCCAAACTGGCTGTTTCTTCGTATGCGCAGATTTGGATACCTTTCAATTCAACTGAAATAGCCAGGAAGTGTTGGTATGACAATGCGATGGGAACTTTTCGTGTGGTCATTCTGGCACATTCGGAGAAAGATTTTCCTGCTATCAGAGAAGAGGTGGAACGTCTGCGTCAGAAATTTAATGACGGATTGCAGGATTCTGAAATCTTTTATCGTGGACAACCCGATGATCGTTTCTCTTTTATCTTTCGTCACTGGGGAAGAGAGTTACAGGCGAAGGAAGCTTATTTGCACTACCTGTTGGTGATTGTTATTTTATTGCTGGTACCGGCTATAAATTTGAGTAGCATGACTTTGTCCCGTATGCGGAAGCGCATGTCGGAAATAGGAGTGAGGAAGGCATTTGGTGCTACTGCCAATGTCTTGTTGAGGCAAGTGTTTTATGAAAACTTATTATTGACGCTCATAGCCGGAGCAGTAGGAATGCTTTTCAGTTATGCATGTACTTTTTTATTGAATGATTTCTTATTTTCCAATAGCGAGAACCGTGCCCAAATAGGAGAAACCAGTCTTTCGGCAGATATGTTGTTCAGTCCCTGGATATTCTTGGCCGCATTCATTTTCTGCCTGCTCTTGAATTTGCTGTCAGCGTGCATTCCTGCCTGGAGGGCATCGCGCATGAATATTACGGACGCTTTAAACCAACGTTAGATCATGAACAGGAATTTATTGAAACAGATATGGAACGAGCGCCGCAGCAATGCGTTTCTGTGGATGGAACTTTTTGTGGTGTTTGTCATATTATGGTATATTGTGGATGTGGTATATGTCACATTGAGCATCTATAATTTGCCGATGGGCTTTGATATAGAAAATACGTATGTTCTTCGTTTTGAGCGGATGACTTCGAAGGCGGCTGCTTATCAGCCTGGCCGTACTATGAAAGAAGATGTTGCCGATTTGCATGAAATTGTAAACAGGCTTGCGCATCGTCCGGATGTGGAAGCAGTCAGCCTCTCGCAAAACTGTATACCTTATAATGACGGTGCAAACAGTTTTTCATTTTATCTGGATACAGTCCCGGTACGTAGTTTGAAACGATGGATAACTCCGGAGTATTTTAATGTATTCCGTTATCGCAATATAGACGGTTCGGATAGTGAAAGCCTTGCTGAGGCACTGACACCGTCCGGCATGGTCTTATCTGTGAATATTGCCGATGTTTATCAGGATGCACCTTGGCATGGTAAGGAACTTTTAGGGCGTAGGGTGCCTGTTTGGCGGAATGAGCCGGAGGCGGAGCACCTTTCTATAGCTGCTCTTACCGAGCCGGTCCGTTATGATCATTTTACAGCTCCGGATGATTACGGCTCCCGTTATGCTGCTGTGTACCTGACAGATGAGGTAATGGAATCCTTGGGCGAAACGGTTTATATAGAAGTTTGCCTACGTGTTCGTGAGGGACAGAATGATGGATTCATAGACCGTTTGATAGTGGATGCCGACCGTCAATATCAGGTGGGCAATCTATATCTTTTGGATATAACTCCTTTGAGTGATGTACGCACTGCTTATGAAACGGATTCGGTGAATGAGTTGAATACGCAATTTTGTATCATATTTTTCTTATTGCTGAATATCTTTCTAGGCATTATCGGAACTTTCTGGTTCCGGACACAGCATCGGCGTGTCGAAATTGCGTTGCGTATAGCTTTAGGTTCTACCCGTTGGGGAATCTGCGGTCGTCTGATGGGGGAAGGAGTCTTTTTATTGTTGGTATCTGCTATTCCTGCATTGGTCGTAGCGTGGAATTTGGGATATGCCGAACTGGTGGAAGTTACACGTATGCCTTTTACGGAAGGTCGTTTTGCGATTACAATTCTGGGCACTTTCATTCTGATTGCTGGAATGATTGTCATTGGAATAGGATACCCTGCCCGTCGTGCCATGAGTATCGAACCGGCTGAGGCATTACATGAAGAATAAATAAAATGAAGAGATAAAACGAATGAAACAGCTATTATTACAAGCATTTAATCTGATACGGCAGAATCCTTTTTATGCTACAATCAGTATTATAGGAACAGCTGTCACTATCGCTTTTGTTATGGTGGTAGTGATGATTTATGACTTCCGTACAATGGATATGGCTCCGGAAAGTGATCGGAGCGATATGATGTATACAGGTTCGGGAATGACCTATCGTAAGCAGGATCATACCAACCAGAACAGCGGTATGGGACGCAAGGCTTTTGAAGCATTGTTTTCAGAGCTCCCTGGTGTAAAAGAGGTTACTTGGTATCGTGGCGTTTCCAAGACCCCTTGTAACTTGTCCGCTTCGAATGAGATATTCAACTATTTTGTGCGGCCTGTGGCTGATAACTGGTTTAAGTTCTTTGATTATGAATTTATAGCGGGACGTCCTTTCACACAAGAGGAGTATGATGCCCGTCGGTGTGTCAGTGTGGTAACCGAGCGTATGGCCTTGCAGCTTTTCGGCACGACGGATGTGGTAGGAAAAGAATATCAAAGTAATTTTTTTCCGACTAAAGTGGTAGGCGTGGTGAAAGATGTCAATGCTATTTTCCAGACAGCATACGCTGATGCTTTTGTTCCTTTCTCATTGGAAAATGAAGACTATTATGCTACTTGGACAGGGGGCTTGGGAGGAATCCGTCTGGGATTGCTCAAACTGCTGCCGGACACTCGTCCTGCAGAGGTACGGACTGAAGTACAGCATCGGCAGGATCGTTTGAATAGTTCAACGGCAGAATATGCTTTCGAGATGAACGAACTCTATACTCATACGGAATATACCTTTTTTCGTGGAAAAGATATTAGTGCACCGTTGGTTTACAGTATGTTATTGATGGTCTTGCTGATTGTTCCTGCTATTAATATCTCAGGTATGACCACTGCCCGAATGCAGGAGCGTGTGACAGAGATTGCAGTTCGCAAGGCGTATGGTGCATCACGTATTTCCATTATGGTGAGGTTGTTTTTAGAGAATCTGTTTACGGTCTTTTTGGGTGGAATTTTAGGATATCTGTTTTCGTGTGTGTTGGTTTGGCTGGGACGTGTATGGTTGTTTGGTAGCGGCGAGGTAGAATTATCAGATATCAGTCTGGATGGAGGTTTGTTGTTGCATCCTGCTTTATTTGTGTTGGTTTTCGGCGTATGTGTTGTTTTTAATTTATTGTCGGTATTGATTCCGGTATGGATGGTCACACATCGTAATATTGCGACTACCATCAAAGGAGAATAGGAGGAAAGAAAAATGATAAAGAGTTTATTCAGACAAATGTGGAACCAGAGGCACGCCAATGTATGGGTGTGGGTTGAATTGATTGTTGTTCTTATCTTGCTATGGTACAGCATCGATCTGGTTTATAATTATGAGGCTGCTGCCCGTCAGACTAAAGGATATGACACGGAGAATGTTTTTGATATTCAATTGAATATTAAGCCGGCTTTGCAAAATGATTCTGTATTAATGAGTCATTCTGCTGAATATTTGGAACAAATCTATCATTTAATCCAACAATATCAAGGGGTGGAGGAAGCTTGTTTTTATTATGGGACAATACCTTATACGGGAAATAATATGTATGAGGGATATGCTCCGCATTCGGATTCGACCCATGTGGTAGGCTGTTTCATCCGTTATGTCAGCCCTACTTATTTCAAGGTATTTCGTTTGCAGCCATTATCAGGCTCATTTGAGGCGGAGCGTTGGGACAAGAATGAATACCCCATGCCGGTGTTGATGAGTGAAACGTTAAGTGATTCCTTGTTTAGCGGACGCAATGGAGTAGGGGAGACTTGTTTCAATCCTTATTTTCTGAATAGTGTGCAACCGGAAACTAATTATAAGGTAATGGCGGTACTTCCTGCTCATAAGACCGATGAGTACGAGCGTTACGAACCTTTTATTTATCTTCCCAGTCCGCCGCTGACTCATTGGCATCACATTGCGGTGCGTGTGGCTTCCAATTCCATACCGGGATTTACCGAACATTTTATGCAGGATATGCAAGGGAAATTATCTATCGGCCCTTATTACTTATACGATATAAATTCGTATGGCGATATGAAGGAAGCTTTCGATATAGAGCAAGGAACGGTGAATTATCTGAATACTACCTATGCCGTTATCCTTTTCTTTGTTTTCAATATATTTTTAGGGATGCTGGGTACTTTCTGGTTTCGGACTCGTAAAAACCGAAGTGAGATAGCTTTGCGTATGGCACTAGGTTGCAGTAGGATGAATGTATTTGGTTATTATGTACTTGAGGGCATCCTTCTCTTGGTTTCGGCTGCCATTCCCGCTGTTTTTGTTTGTGCGAATATGCAGATGGCGGATCTTACTGTGCATACATTAATGGAACCTGCTTGGGGACGTTTTTTGCTTTGTTTTGTGTCGGCCATGCTGTTGTTGGGGATAATAATTTTGCTCGGCATTTATTTCCCCGCCCGGAAAGCGATGGGGATTGAGCCGGCAGACGCGTTGCATAATGAATAATGTTATTTCATTGTCACATGATCAGCAGTGTTCGTATATGAATGGAGTGTCCGATTTCGGACACTCCATTTTTGTCGTAAGGTGTTATAAAACAGTGAAATAGTTTTTTGGCATACCATTTGCCTTACCTTTGATAAAAAGAATAATAACGCAATGAAAAAACAAGTAATATCTCTATTTTTAGCCTTTGGCATATCGTTGGTTGCCGGAGCGCAGCCACAAGAAAAGCGACGTGCCATCACTTTGGAGGAAGCCATTACTATTGCCCGTGTGCAAAGTGTAGATGCGGCCGTAGCTTTAAACGAGCTGAAAACCGCTTATTGGGAATATCGTACTTTCCGTGCGGATTTGCTTCCGGAAATGAATTTTGAAGCCACTATTCCCAGCTATAATAAGAAGTATAATTCTTATCAGCAGGATAACGGTGCTTATACATTTGTACGTAATAATTATATGGAAATGAATGGTGAAGTTTCTATCGATCAGAATATTTGGTTGACCGGTGGTAAACTCTCATTGAATACCTCTCTTGATTTCTTGAAACAACTGGATGGAGATAAATCAAAACGATATATGTCTGTTCCTGTGGCATTGACTTTGGAACAACCTATTTTCGGAGTGAATACAATTAAATGGAACCGCCGCATCGAACCGGTGAGATACGCTGAAGCTAAAGCCGCATTTCTTACTGCAACCGAAGAGGTAACCATGACTACTATCAACTATTTTTTCAATTTGTTGTTGGCTAAGGAAAATGTAGGCATCGCCCGACAGAATCTGAAGAATGCAGATAAACTGTATGAAGTGGCTAAGGCAAAGCGTAGTATGGGGCAGATCAGTGAAAATGATTTGTTGCAATTGGAACTGAATGTATTGAATGCCCGTTCTACGTTGACTGAAAATGAAAGCAACTTGAAAAGTAATATGTTCAAACTCCGTTCATTTCTAGCATTAGGAGAAGATGAGGAATTGGAACCGGTTGTTCCCGAGACGATTCCGACTGTATTGCTGAACTATCCGGATGTTTTGGACAAAGCACTTGCCAATAATTCATTTGCGCACAATATTCGTCGCCGCCAGTTGGAAGCAGATTTTGAAGTGGCTAAGGCGAAAGGTAATTTACGTGAAATCAAGCTCTATGCACAGGTAGGTTTTACAGGAACAGACAATGAATTTAATAGTGCATACCGCCGTTTGAAAGATAACCAGATTGTAGAAGTTGGTTTTAAAATTCCTATTCTTGACTGGGGAAAACGTCGTGGTCAGGTAAAGATTGCTCAAAGTAACCGCGATGTGACTGAAAGCAAGCTACGTCAGGAGACCATGAATTTCAATCAGAATCTGTTTATCCTTGTAGAACAGTTCAATAACCAGCAGGCCCAGTTGCAGATAGCAGACGATGCGGACAAGATTGCCCAGAAACGTTACAGCACCAATGTGGAAACCTTCATGGTCGGTAAAATCTCGACATTGGATTTGAATGATTCCCAGTCAAAGAAAGATGAGGCTCGTCAGAAGCATATCAATGAGTTGTTCTATTATTGGTACTATTATTACCAGTTGCGCAGCTTGACATTGTGGGATTTCAATACCAATACTAATATTGATGCCGATTTCGAGAAGATTATCAAACAATAGGATTTTCACTATTCAATTCTGTTTGAATATAAAATGGGGTTGTCTTTGTACTTATTAAAATAATAATTTCTACATTTGCAGCATTATGATATTAATTATAGACGATGACAGTGCCATTCGTTCTTCTCTGAGCTTTATGCTGAAAAGGGCGAAATATGATGTGCAGGCCGTACCGGGTCCCAAAGAGGCTATTGAAATAGTCCGTTCGGTTGCGCCCCAGTTAATCTTGATGGATATGAACTTCACCCTGTCCACCAGTGGTGAAGAAGGATTGACTCTTTTGAAACAGGTCAAAGTGTTCCGGCCCGATGTTCCCGTTATATTGATGACAGCATGGGGAAGTATCCAGCTTGCCGTGCAAGGGATGCAGGCAGGTGCATTTGACTTTATTACCAAGCCTTGGAACAACGTGGCGTTGATGCAACGGATAGAAACGGCTTTGGAACTGACTTCACAAGATAAGAAAGCAGAGGTTCCGGTGGAAGATAATGACGGCTTCGACCGTAGCCATATCATTGGAAAGAGTAAAGCACTGATGGATGTGCTGGCCACGATCAAGCGGATAGCGCGTACCAACGCATCGGTCTTGATTACCGGTGAAAGTGGTACAGGCAAGGAGTTGATAGCCGAAGCGGTACATTTGAACAGTCCCCGTAGCAAGAAACCTTTTGTGAAAGTGAACTTGGGAGGAATTTCTCATACTTTGTTCGAGAGTGAAATGTTCGGTCATAAGAAAGGTGCGTTTACGGATGCCACAGCCGACAGGGTAGGACGTTTTGAACTGGCTGATAAAGGTACGATTTTCTTGGATGAGATTGGCGATTTGGATTTAAGCTGTCAGGTGAAACTGCTTCGCGTGTTACAAGAACAGACTTTTGAAGTCTTGGGCGACAGCCGTCCCCGTAAAGTCGATATCCGTGTGGTCAGTGCGACGAATGCCGATTTACGACAGATGGTGCAGGAACACACCTTCCGCGAGGATTTGTTCTATCGTATTAATTTAATTACGGTGCATCTTCCGGCATTACGCGAACGCCGTGAGGATATTCCGTTATTGGTCCGTCATTTTGCCGACAAACAATGTGAATCGAACGGTCTTTCCAAAGTGGAATTTACTTCTGAAGCGATGGATTATTTAAGCCGTTTGCCTTATCCGGGTAATATCCGTGAATTAAAGAATTTGGTGGAACGTACCTTGCTGGTCAGTGGAAAGGAAATATTGACTGCGGATGATTTTAAATCACAATACCAGCATCCTATAGAACAGAAGGTGACAACGAATCTGCAAGGCATGACCTTGGAGGAGATAGAAAAGCAGACTATTCTACAAACGCTTGAGAAGTATAACAATAATATGTCACAGGTTGCCGTAGCCTTAGGAATCAGTCGGGCTGCTCTTTATCGCCGTTTGGAGAAATACAATATACAAGTGAATGATTAGCAAAAACGGAACCGGATAAAATATGAAACTGAAATTCTTGTTCTTCTTTTTAGCATTACTGTTGACAGCAGTATGGACTATCCTGCTCGTTCTTACATTGAAGGAACGCGGTGCGTTGTTTTATATAGGAGAGGGAGTTATTACATTCAGTCTTGTGTTTCTGGTTTATTTCTATCGCAAAGTCGTGAAACCGCTTGATATCATCGGCAACGGTATGGAGCTTCTTCGTGAGCAGGATTTCAGCAGTAGACTGACTCCTGTCGGACAAAAGGAAGCCGACCGCATTGTGTTGGTTTTCAACCGCATGATGGAGCAGTTGAAAGACGAGCGCCTTCGGTTGCGTGAGCAGAATCATTTTCTTGACCTGCTGGTCAGCGCTTCTCCCATGGGAGTTGTCATACTGACTTTGGACGGACATATTTCCATGCTAAATGCTGCAGCTCTTCGTTTTTTGGATTATTCTTCGGCAGAGGAAGTCAGAGGCCGATTGCTGTGCGAGTTGGCTTCCCCTTTGGCCGAAGAAATAGAACGTATTCCCAAAGATACTACTGAAACAATTCGTCTGAGCGACTCCATGATTTACCGCTGTTCCCGGCTTTCTTTTGTTGACAGAGGATTCTCTCATCCGTTTATTCTGGTGGAAAGTCTGACTTCCGAGGTGGTGAAAGCAGAGAAAAAGGCATACGAAAAAGTGATCCGTATGATAGCACATGAGGTGAATAATACGACTGCGGGCATTACCTCTACTCTTGATACGGTGGATGGCGCTTTGGAATGTATGGAGGATACGGAAGACTTGCGCGAAGTGATGAAAGTCTGCATAGAGCGTTGCTACAGCATGAGCCGTTTTATCACAAATTTTGCCAATGTGGTGAAGATTCCCGAGCCTCAATTACAATCAGTGGACTTGAATGACCGCGTAGCCGCTTGCAAGACATTTATGGAAACGGTTTGCCGTAACCGTAAGATTACGCTGCATCTTGATTTATGTAAAGAGAATCCTGAAGTGATGATGGATACTTCTCTGTTTGAGCAAGTACTAGTCAACATTATCAAGAATGCGGCTGAAAGTATCGGGGAAACAGGAGATATCTTTATCCGTACTTCCGTATCACCTACGATGTTGGAAATTGCTGATACCGGTGCCGGTATCAGTAAAGAGGTGGAAACCAAACTGTTCAGTCCTTTCTTCTCCACCAAGCCTAACGGACAGGGTATCGGTCTTATTTTTATTCGTGAAGTTTTGATAAAACATGGGTGTACTTTCTCTCTTCGTACCTATCCGGATAAACTGACCCGTTTCCGTATCCGTTTCTGATGATTTTCTACCACTTTACCACGCTGATGCTTCCGCAAGGAAGTGAAAAGGGAGGGAGGGTTTATAGTAAATGTCTTTCGGGTGTTTCTTTGTGTGCTGTTGGTTCTTTCGAAATCTCAGTTCAAAATGAAAACTCTTTTTATTATGCTAAGTCGTCCGCGATGAAAAATGTTTAATCAGGATTGAATGAAATCGGTTTGTTTAGTTTATCTTCACAATATTATGTGCTAAATAATTAAATTATGAAATACCCTATCGGCATACAGACTTTTAGTCAAATCCGTGAAAACGGATATGTTTATGTGGATAAGACCGACCTTATCTACCAGTCGGTGAGTAGAGGAAGTATTTATTTTTTCAGCCGTCCGCGCCGTTTCGGCAAAAGTATTATGAAGGGCGGAAAGAGGTGAGGTAATATCCGGACAAGCCTGAAAATATCCTGTAGTTTGGAATAAGTAAGTAACGTTATAAAATAGCTTGATACATTATTTTATTCATCGTTATCAGCCCAAATCCACAAAAAAGTTGGGAGCGTTTATGCCCTCATGCTCTCACTGTATATGTAACATGTTGATCATGAATAATTTGTGTAGTTGTGGTAAAAATAGTTGCTCTTCCTTATGCCCTCACTAATCTCTCATGCCCTCACTACGTTTTGAAGCATATTTCTGTATAACATGCTTGTTGTCAGCTATATATTCTTTTTTTGTAGGATATTCCGGCTTGATATAAAGTAGGGCGTTTTCTGGCTTTTTATCGTAAAAAGTGTGTGTAAAGGGTTTGTACTTCTATGGAGTGTGATCGCAAAGTTCCCGGTATTTCCGGCAGCGGTAAAAAGATCAAGACGTTTTTAAAAAAGCTCTTGATCTTTTTTTGAAAGTTCTTGATCTTTTTAAAAAACGTCCTTATCTTTTGAGATGAAATTCCGGATCTTACGCGAAAACCTCCACCACAGAGTTTTGCAAAACTGCTGCCACTGCTATCACTCTTTCCACTGAAAGCACCATGAGCAGGACGTTTCATAGGGTGGTGGCAGCACTTTTTTTATATGGTAAAAAGGGCTGCTGCCACCACTTTTACCTCTTTTCTACCCCAAAAAGTCCGTAGGAGGGGGAAGAAACAGGAGGCGGAGGATGATCAAACGCTGGGAAAAGGCGGGAATACAGGCACACAGCACCCGGAAACCGGACCGGCAGAATATCGTCCACCAACGAACAAGATACTGACTACATCCTGATGGGAATCTGATTGCGGATCGCCAGAACTATGGTTGCGTCCCGACAAAGCCATAGTTACAATCTGGTGAAACCTTAGTTCCAGCCTGATGGAACTGAAGTTTCAACCCTACGGAACCGGTTGGAACTGAACCTTATGGCTGAATATGACGCCCGTACAATTAATATAGGTGCTGAATACAGCTTTTGGAAAGATTATATCAATGCGGTGATAGAGTTCAACCGCTGCCGTTACTTTTCCGGCGGAGTGGTTTTTAAAGTCCACCTGAAATAATAAAAGGAGTGGCTGTCAGTCTTTGATTTTCTTTTTATACACTTCCCCTCTGCTCATTACTTCCTTAACGAAATTGTAAGTCTCTACCCCTCGGAAGTATCCATTCTTACAAACCGGATCATTGAAATATTCTTCATTACTTTTAAGCAGGATATAGTCATCTACGCTATTATCCCATACATATTTATTCTTGCCATATTTTTCAGCCAGTGCCATGGCATCCAGTACGTGTCCTATTCCGGCGTTATAAGCCGCCAAGACAAATTTCATCCGTTCGTTTTCATTTTTTATTGCGTTGAAAGAACGGGAAGTGGCAGCGATATATTTCACAGCGGCCTTTATACTCTCTTCCGGATTCTGTTCTTTACCGGGAGGAACTCCCATAGCACGCGCCGTCCGGGGCATGAGCTGCATTAATCCTTTCGCGCCTGCCCATGATACGGCTGTCGTATCAAAATTAGATTCTGTATAGGCTAGGGAAGCTAAAATACGCCAGTCCCAATCTATTTCTTTGGCATATTTCTTGAATAGAGTGTCGAAGTGTGAAATCTTTCCGTCTTTGACGGACAAGATGGAACCGTGAGGTGTCCGTTTGCTTATTTCAAAATAACGCTTGCTACTGGCCTGATAGGCAGGAGAAGTTATATTTTCCTGATGCCATTTAGTAGCAGCTTCACCTAGTAGCGGTGAGGTCTTACGTACGGCCCATGAGGCACGTTGGTCAAAACTGACAGCCAGGTCAATATTCAGATTGGGGTAATAAGTCTTGTTTAATTTGGCAAGGTCGTTATCACAGATGGCATAATCTATCTCACCATTGGAAACCTGCATGATTAAATCCTCGGTGGTGATGCTGTCATTATTGACTTCGTGTATCAATATACCGCCACCCAGTTCTTTATCCAGATTGATGAGACGTTCCAGATACTTTCCTGGTTTTACATAGACCTCTTTCCCTATTAATTCTGTCACATTATTCAGTGCTTTCTTCTTTTTTTGAGTATTGCGTTGTACCAATACCTGATGGGTGATAATATCTTCCCCGCAAAATTCTACACTATCTTTAAACTCTTTGGTGACAGGTAGATTATAGGCTATCAGGTCTCCTTCTCCTTGTAATAGTTTATGGACCAGATCACGGGCATTCTGTGCTACTTTTATTTTCAGCTTTACGCCCAATGAGCGGGTAAACTGATCGGCCAGCTCATACTGGAATCCCATAGGCTCGCCCCGATAGTCGAAATAAGAGGTAGAACTGTTCAAGGTCAGGGCTACTAATTCTCCGCTGTCTTTTATTTGCGGCAAATCATAATTTGTCACTTCGGCAGATTGTTGCCGGTTGCGGCACGCTGTCATGCATATACAGGCAAGGACTAATAGCCAGACATTTTTCATCTTCCTAAAATCTTTTCAATATATAGTTTAAGGATTTCAATGGCCTTTTGGTTGTTGCCTCCATTGGGGATAATAATGTCGGCATATTGTTTGGTAGGCTCTATGAATTCGTCATGCATCGGTTTCAGAATGTTCCGGTATTTGTCTATCAGCATTTCCAAGGGATGGCCGCGTTCCACCATGTCGCGGGTAATCACACGCAGCAAACGTTCATCGGGTTCGGCATCCACGAAAATTTTTAAATCCATCAGATCGCGTAACTCTTTATCATAGAGGCTCATGATACCTTCTACGATGATGACTTCCTTAGGCTCTACATGGACGGTTTCGGGCAGGCGTGTACATATTATATAAGAATAGGTAGGTTGTTCAATGGGATGTCCTTTACGTAATTCGGCTATCTGTTGTTCAAAGAGCGGCCAGTCAAAAGCGTCGGGATGGTCGAAATTGGTTTGTTTACGTATTTCCAAGGGAATGGATGACTGATCATTATAATATGAATCTTGTGGAATGACTGCAACGGAACCTAGGGGCAGGCTCTCTATGATTTTTCTAACTACAGTGGTCTTTCCTGAACCGGTTCCGCCGGCTATGCCAATAATTATCATAATAATAGAATGTATTTTAAAACAAAACTGTTACTTTTGCATCAGGCTAAATACTTTAAGCCCTGTGTCAATTACAAAAGTAGGATAATTAATTAAAATATCAAGTATGGTTAAGCACATTGTTTTATTTAAATTGAAAGAAACTCTTTCACAAGAAGAAAAATTGAAAGTGATGAATGATTTTAAAGCGGCTATTGAAGCTTTGCCGGTCAAGATAGGTTTTATCCGTCATATATTTGTGGGGCTGAATACCAATTCTGCTGAAAAATGGGATATTTGTTTGGATAGTGAATTCGATACGCTGGCAGATGTCAATGCCTATGCCGTTCATCCGGATCATGTAGCTGCTGCTGGCCTCTTAAAAGAGGTTAAGGCTGATCGTGCTTGTGTGGATTATGAATTATAAAAGATAGCTTATGAAAAAGATAATCAATCCCTGGAAGGGGATGAAAGGATATAATTGCTTTGGCTGTGCTCCTAATAATGACGCCGGAGTGAAGATGGAATTTTATGAAGACGGGAATGAGGTAATCAGTATCTGGAAACCTCAGCCACAGTTTCAGGGGTGGATTGATACGTTGCATGGAGGTATTCAGGCGGTGCTGTTGGATGAGATTTGTGCATGGGTAGTTTTGCGTAAACTACAGACTACCGGTGTTACGTCCAAAATGGAAACTCGTTATATGAAGCCTGTTAATACTAACGATTCGTATATTGTATTGAAAGCCTCCATAAAGGAGAGGAAGCGCAATATCGTATTTGTAGAAGCGGCTATTTATAATAATAAAGAGGAACTTTGCACCAAGGCTCTATGCACTTATTTCACTTTTCCGCAAGAGAAGGCGAAGGAAGAAATGCATTTTTTGAGCTGCGAGGTGGAGCAAGATGAGATAATACCTTTAATTTGAAAGAAAAAATAAAGTTTTTGCGATAATTATTTGCTGATATCAAATATAAACTTTATTTTTGTCGCAAATAAAAAGAAAAGACTATGGTTAGAACAGCTACACATCATCATCATTTTCCTAACGAATAACTCGGTGGGCTAAGATGATATTGTAGTATGATGATATAGGGCTTGCCGAAAACGGTAAGCCCTTTTTATTGCCGGTTAATAATTAAAAAACAGATAGAATCATGCTTAGAATTGCAGTACAGTCAAAAGGCCGTTTGTTTGAAGAGACAATGGCATTATTACAAGAGGCGGATATTAAAATCTCCGCTTCTAAAAGAATTCTTTTAGTACAGTCATCTAATTTTCCTATCGAAGTTCTTTTTCTTCGCGATGATGATATTCCTCAGTCGGTGGCTGGTGGAGTGGCTGATTTAGGGATTGTAGGCGAGAATGAGTTTGTAGAGAGAAAAGAAGACGCTAAGGTGATTAAACGTTTGGGATTCAGCAAGTGCCGTTTGTCATTGGCTATACCTAAAGATGTGGACTATCCGGGGTTGTCTTGGTTTGAAGGACGCAAGATTGCGACTTCTTATCCCGGCATTTTGAAAGATTTCATGGAACGGAATGGTATTCATTCTGATATTCATGTCATTACCGGTTCGGTAGAGATTGCTCCGGGAATCAGTTTGGCAGATGCTATTTTTGATATTGTAAGTTCGGGATCGACTTTGGTAAGCAATAGCTTGAAGGAAGTGGAAGTGGTTATGAAAAGTGAGGCATTGCTGATAGGCAATAAGAATATGTCTGAGGAGAAGAAAGAGATTTTGAATGAACTCTTGTTCCGTATTGAAGCGGTGAAAGCTGCCGAAGACAAGAAATATGTCTTGATGAATGCTCCGACAGAGCGTTTGGAAGAAATTATCGAAGTGCTGCCGGGTATGAAGAGTCCTACTGTGATGCCATTGGCACAAGAAGGATGGAGTTCGGTACATACAGTGCTTGACGAGAAACGTTTTTGGGAGATCATCGGAAAACTGAAGGCATTGGGCGCGGAAGGTATTTTGGTATTGCCCATTGAGAAAATGATATTATAGCCGGTCCATACGTCAGGCGAGATTTGTAAACTTATAAAAGAATACATGTATGAAGAAAATAATATATCCTGAAAAGAAAGACTGGGTGGAAATTCTCCGTCGTCCGGCATTAAATACAGACACGCTGCGCGATACGGTTAAAGAAGTACTGGATAAAGTGAAGACGGAAGGAGATAAAGCGGTGAGGGAATATGAAGAACGTTTTGATAAGGTGAAACTGGACTTACTGGGGGTTACTGAAACGGAAATTGCTGAAGCGGAAAAGGAGGTACCTATTGAATTGAAGGCAGCTATTATGCTGGCACAGAAAAATATTCATACTTTTCATAATTCTCAGCGATTTGAAGGGAAAAAGGTGCAGACTGTATCTGGTGTAACTTGTTGGCAGAAGGCTGTTGCTATTGAAAAGGTGGGCTTGTATATTCCCGGAGGCACGGCGCCTTTATTTTCTACCGTATTGATGTTGGCTACTCCGGCACAGATTGCAGGTTGCAAGGAAATCGTACTTTGTACTCCTCCTGATAAAGAAGGAAAGGTTCATCCTGCTATCTTGTATGCGGCAAAATTGGCCGGAGTAAATAAAATATTCAAAGCAGGAGGGGTGCAGGCCATCGCTGCTATGGCATACGGAACGGAAAGTGTGCCTAAGGTTTATAAAATTTTCGGTCCGGGTAACCAATATGTAACGGCTGCCAAGCAGCAGGTTTCTTTGCGGGATGTTGCGATAGATATGCCTGCCGGCCCTTCTGAAGTCGAAGTGCTGGCCGACGAGACGGCTAATCCTGTATTTGTGGCAGCCGATTTGCTTTCACAGGCGGAACATGGAGTTGATAGTCAGGCCATGCTGATAACTACTTCTGAGAAATTAATGAAGGAGGTGGAGTATGAGGTACAACGCCAGTTGGCTTTGCTTACCAGATGGAAAATAGCCGAAAAGTCGTTGGCAAACAGCAAATTGATTTTGGTGAGGGATATGGATGAGGCAATTGCTCTGACGAATGAATATGCTCCCGAGCATTTGATTATCGAGACCAAGGATTATATGGAACTGGCAGAGCGTATTGTCAATGCCGGATCTGTATTTCTAGGTTCACTTACTCCGGAGAGTGCCGGTGATTATGCATCCGGAACCAATCATACTTTACCTACCAATGGTTACGCCAAAGCGTATAGTGGGGTGAGCCTGGATAGTTTTATCCGTAAAATCACTTTTCAGGAGATTAATGGTGAGGGTATTCAGAATATCGGTCCTGCTATTGAGGTGATGGCGGCTAATGAACAACTGGGTGCGCATAAGAATGCAGTAACCGTAAGATTAAAAACAGTATAAAGATGAAAGATTTGAAAGAATTGACGCGCCCGAATATTTGGGCTTTGAAACCCTATTCATCGGCACGTGACGAATATAATGGAGCGGAGGCATCTGTTTTTCTGGATGCCAATGAGAATCCGTACAATACACCTAATAACCGTTATCCTGATCCTATGCAGCGGGAACTGAAGAATATGATAGCTCCTATTAAAAAGGTAGACCCCGATACGATCTTTCTGGGAAACGGCAGTGATGAGGCTATTGACTTGGTATATCGCGCGTTCTGTATTCCGGGGGTGGATAATGTAGCGGCTATTGACCCTACTTATGGTATGTATCAGGTGTGTGCCGATGTCAACGATGTAGAATATCGCAAGGTGTTGTTGGATGAAAACTATCAGTTCAGTGCCGACAAACTATTGGCGGCAACAGACGATCACACCAAACTGGTTTTTCTTTGCTCGCCCAATAATCCAACCGGTAATAACCTGGATCGTAGGGAAATGGAAAAATTGCTGGATACTTTTCAGGGATTGGTGATTATAGACGAGGCCTATTCCGATTTTTCTGATGCGCCGTCTTTCCTTGCCGATTTAGATAAATATCCTAATTTGATTGTCTTCCAGACTTTTTCTAAGGCATGGGGATGTGCTGCCATTCGTTTGGGCATGGCCTTTGCGTCTAAAGAAATCATCTCTATTTTCAGTAAGATTAAATATCCGTATAATGTGAATCTGCTGACACAGAAAGAGGCTGTTATGATGTTGCATCGGCATTATGAGGTAGAACGTTGGGTAAAGTCGTTATTGGAAGAACGGACGCGTTTGGTCAATGAATTTGTAGAACTGCCTTGTTGTGAGAAAATCTATCCTACGGATGCTAATTTTTTTCTAGCTAAAGTGACAGATGCCAAGAAAATATATAATTATTTGGTAGGTAAAGGTATCATAGTGCGTAACCGTACCAATATTTCTTTATGTCGTGATTGTTTGCGTGTGACTATTGGTACACGTCCGGAGAATGATATGTTGTTGGAAGCATTGAAGAATTATGAATGTTGAAATATGAAGAAAGCGTTGTTTATAGATCGTGACGGTACGTTGGTTATCGAGCCACCGGTTGATTACCAATTGGATTCTTTCCATAAATTGGAGTTTTATCCTAAGGTATTTCGTAATTTGGGATTTATCCGCAGTAAGTTCGACTTTGAATTTGTGATGGTTACCAATCAAGATGGCCTCGGTACTTCTTCTTTTCCTGAGGATACCTTTTGGCCGGTGCACAACCTAGTGTTGAAGACATTGGAGGGGGAAGGTATCACTTTTGATGATATCTTGATAGACCGCAGTTTTCCGGAAGACCATGTGCCTACCCGCAAGCCTGGAACAGGAATGATGGGAAAATATCTTACCGGTGATTATGATTTGGCTAACAGTTTTGTTATTGGTGACCGTGTTACAGATGTGGAACTGGCTAAAAATATGGGATGTAAGGCTATCTTGCTGCAAGATAATATGGATATTCTGAAAGAAAAAGAACTGGAATCCTATTGTGTACTGGTTACTACAGATTGGGATAAGGTCGCTGAATTTCTTTTTGCCGGAGAACGTATAGCGGAGGTCCGTCGTACTACGAAGGAAACGGATATTTATATCAGCTTAAATTTAGATGGCAGCGGAAAGTGTGATATTTCTACAGGTATTGGTTTTTTTGATCACATGTTGGAACAGATTGGAAAACATGGTGGTATTGATCTTACCATTAAAGTAAAAGGTGATTTGGAAGTGGACGAACATCATACTATTGAAGATACTGCCATTGTTTTGGGTGAATGTATTTATCGGGCATTGGGTAGCAAGCGTGGCATTGAGCGTTACGGATATTGCTTGCCCATGGATGATTGTCTTTGTCGGGTAGCTTTGGATTTTGGCGGTAGAGCATGGTTAGTATGGGATGCTGAGTTTCATCGAGAGAAAATAGGGGAGATGCCTACCGAGATGTTTCCTCATTTTTTTAAATCATTGAGTGATGCAGCTCGTATGAATTTAAATATCAAAGCCGAGGGGCAGAATGAGCATCATAAAATAGAAGGTATTTTCAAAGCTTTGGCTCGTGCCATAAAGATGGCTGTGCGAAGAGATATTTACTATTTTGAAGTACCCTCAAGCAAGGGATGTATTTAAGTTAGCTTCAAAGACAAAGTAACTTAACTTATTTGCCCAACTAAGTTAAGTTACTTTGTCTTTGAAGCTAACTTACTTTTTTATATGGTTTATAGCTCTTCGCATTCTTTCAGCCATGAAGCTGCACTTGCATCGCTTGGCATACGCCAGTCACCTCGGGGACTGAGTGATACGGATCCCACTTTGGGACCATCGGGCAGGCAGGAACGTTTGAATTGTTGTTGAAAGAAACGGCGGCAGAATATAGTAAGCCATTTTTTGATTGTTGCCTCATCGTATGTATCACGAAAAGCGATACTTGCCAGGAAGAATATCTTGGCGGGACGAAAACCGAAACGTAGGAATTGATAAAGGAAGAAGTCATGCAGTTCGTATGGCCCTACCAAATCTTCTGTCTTTTGTTTGATATTGCCGTTTTCATCAGCAGGAATCAGTTCGGGGCTGATAGGAGTGTCTACAATATCGAGCAGAGTAATACGTGATTCATTATCCATGTCATTCAAAGCCACCCAATTTACCAGGTATTTGACCAATGTTTTGGGAATACTTCCATTGACTCCATACATAGACATGTGGTCGCCATTGTAGGTGGCCCAGCCTAGGGCAAGTTCTGAAAGGTCTCCTGTACCAATGACAAGACCGCTCAGTTGGTTGGCAACATCCATCAGAATTTGAGTCCGTTCGCGTGCCTGACTGTTTTCGTAAGTCACATCGTGTATGGTCATATCGTGGTCTATGTCATTAAAATGCTGGATGCAGGATTCCTTAATGCTGATTTCTTTAATAGTAACGCCTAATGAAGCCATCAGATGGAGAGCATTATTATAAGTGCGGTCGGTAGTGCCAAAACCAGGCATGGTGATGCCGATGATGCCTTTTCGTGGCAAATTCAATTTGTCGAAAGTTTTGGCACAGACCAAAAGTGCCAAGGTGGAATCCAAACCACCGGAAATACCGACTACTACAGTCTTGCAGTGAGTGTGTACCAAACGTTTGGCAAGCCCTGCTATTTGGATGGCAAAAATTTCTTCACAACGCTCATCCAATTCTTTGCCCTGAGGAACAAAAGGATGGGCTTCTATACTGCGTGTAAGACTAAGATCGCGTGTGTTAACAAATTCTGTACTGATGTGGATGGCGGGACGTCCCGGGCAGTTGCCGATATTGGCGGCAAAAGTGGTATTGGTCAACCGTTCGCCACGAAGACGCTCTACGTCTATTTCACTGATGACTAACTGTTCTTTGAATGAGAAACGTTCAGATTCGGTAAGTAATGTGCCGTTTTCATATATCAGTCCGTTGCCTGCAAAAACAACGTCTGTAGTCGATTCGCCGAAACCGGATGAACTGAATACATATCCTGCCAGGCAGCGTGCTGATTGTTGACTGACTAATGAACGGACATAATTATGCTTGCCTATCCCTTCATTATCGGCAGACATATTGAAAATGATTTCCGCTCCTTTCAATGCTAATGCGGAACTGGGGGGAATGGGGGCCCACATATCTTCGCAGATTTCAATGCCAAAGCAAGTTTCCGGAGTGTCGAAAAGCAGGTTGGCGCTGACCGGTACATTTTGTCCGCAGAGACGTACATTACCATCTGGGTGGTTTAGAGCAGAGGTAAACCAGCGTTGTTCATAGAACTCTTTATAATTAGGTAAATATGTTTTGGGAACAATACCCAGTATTTTTCCTTTTTGGAAAACAACAGCACTATTCAGCAGCGTGGAATTCATAACCACAGGCATCCCTACAATGGAGACGATATCCATTTGTCGGGTATTATTCATAATCTGCATTAAAGCCATTTCTGCTTCTTCCAACAGTAAAGACTGACCGAACAAGTCGGCGCAAGTATACCCTGTAATACTTAGTTCGGGAAAAATGATAATTTGTACTCCTTTCCCGTCTGCTATGGCAATTTGAGTTTCAATCTGTTGTGCATTAAATTTGCAGTCAGCCACTTTCACTATCGGAATGGCAGCCGCCACTCTTACAAAACCGTATTTCATATTATACCTAATTATTATATATACTTGCAAAATTAATCATTCTTTCCCGATTTATACCCCTAAATAAAAAAAATAAAAAAAAGTACGTGATTTATTTGTTTGTTGCGAATAACTATCTATCTTTGCACATGAAATAAAATTGTAATAGTTACAAAAAGGGAATATATGAAGAGTTACGATTATCTTATCAGTTATAACATTAAGCCGTCCGTACAGCGCATAGCTATTATGGATTATTTGTTGGCCCATAAAACTCATCCTTCTATCGATGAGATTTATTTGGCGCTATGCAAGGACATTCCAACCTTGTCCAAGACTACAGTGTATAATACACTGAAACTCTTTGTCGAGCATGGAGCAGCTTTAATGCTTACAATTGATGAAAAGAATGCGTGTTTTGACGGTGATACTTCCCTGCATGCTCATTTCCTTTGTAAGAAATGTGGTAAAATATTTGATTTGCCCTACAGTAATGAAGTGAAGCAAGTAGAGCAAATTGATATGAATGGATTCAAGGTGGATGAAATTCACCAATATTATAAAGGTATATGCCCCGTTTGTTCTAAAGAAGACAAAGAAAGAAGTTAGAAAGATAGAGAGTAGATGACTAACTAATAAATAAAATATTGACTAACTAATAAAAAAAGAAATTATGAAAAAGTTTATTTGTACAGTTTGTGGTTATATTCATGAAGGTGATGCAGCTCCTGAAAAATGTCCGTTGTGTAAAGCGCCTGCTTCTAAGTTTAACGAAATGGTAGAAACAGAAGGTGGCTTGGAATTTGCAGACCAACACGTTATCGGCGTAGCAAAAGGTTGTGATGAAGAAATGATTAAGGATTTGAACAACCACTTCATGGGTGAATGTACGGAAGTTGGTATGTATTTGGCAATGAGCCGTCAGGCAGACCGCGAAGGTTATCCTGAAGTTGCTGAAGCTTTCAAACGTTATGCTTGGGAAGAAGCAGAACATGCTGCTAAGTTTGCTGAGTTGCTGGGTGACTGTGTATGGGATACAAAGACTAACTTGGAAAAGAGAATGAATGCTGAGTCAGGTGCTTGTGCTGACAAGAAACGTATTGCTACTCGTGCAAAAGCTTTGAACTTGGATGCTATTCACGATACAGTTCACGAAATGGCTAAAGACGAAGCTCGTCACGGTAAAGGTTTTGAAGGTTTGTACAACAGATATTTCAAGAAATAATATACGATTTTTTATAGTATAAATGGAGAGAGGGGGAGTAATTATTATTGTCCCCTCTCTTTTTATTGGCTATATTTAGATTAGAGATGTATAGGCCTTGTTTTTCATTCTTTCAGTAATACTTCTTCAATAGCTTTCCTGAAAGTAGTTTTATTGGCCGCTCCTATAATGATTTGCGGCTGTCCCGTTTTGGGGATAAAGATGATGGTGGGCAGTGACTGTATCCCCATGGCAGCAGATAATTCTTTTTGTTTGTCTGTATCTACTTTGTAAACTACGATTTGATCTTTGTATTCTTTGGCCAGACTTTTTAGCAGAGGGGCAACCATACGGCAAGGACCGCACCATGTGGCGTAGAAATCAATAACTGCCGGTTTCTCTCCTTTGTATTTCCAGTCAGTGGAACCGGAGGTGTAGTCAAATATATTATCCAAGAACATTTGTTTGTCCATATGTATGACTTTTCCTTCATTTTTATCTGACTTATCTCGGAAAGGAGTCTGGGCACTGAGATATCCTGTTAATCCGGTAGTTAATAAAAGACACGTGATTGTTTTTTTCATATTTTATTCATATTGGGCTAGAATTATGCTTAAATTATTGGCACGCATTACACCGCTTTGTCGCCACAATTGCTTACCGTCTTTAAAAATCATTAGTGTGGGAACTGACTGAATCTGATAGTATGCAGCAATTTCTTTATGTTTGTCTACATCTACTTTGACAATTCTTACTTTTTCCCCTTTTATTCCTTTTAATTCTTCTAAAATAGGTTTCATGGCTTTGCAAGGTCCGCACCATTCAGCAAAAAAATCAACTAATACAGGGATGTTTGAGGTGATTAAATCTTCAAATCTTTCCATAATGTTCTCCTTTCGTTATTTTTATTATAATAAAAACGTTTATAGTGTGTTTTTTGTTTAAAAGTAAGTGGGTGTGTCCAAATTAGTTTTTGGAAATATGAACTTATAATCTGAAATTTGAGCATCCTAAAAGACTAAAGAAAGGGTCGTATCATTACTCCATACAGAGCTTGA
>NZ_JBCOCI010000055.1:0-301 GCF_040929485.1 Phocaeicola sp. RTP21198st1_B8_RTP21198_201120
CAGGCCAACATTCCAATCAGCGCCCCTTCGCTATGTCCTGCCACCGTGATCGTCGTAAAACGTTTCTCTTTCGACAGGTAATCAATCCAGCCAGTTACATCGTTCACATAATCTTCAAAACGAAGTTTCGCTTCCTCCTTACCAGCCGACGCACTGGTTCCTATCCCCCGCTTGTCAAAGCGCAAGGAAGCGATGCCGTTTGCCGCCAAGCCTTCTGCCAGGAACTTCAACGAATTATTCCTCAAATTGCCAATGGCTGAATTACCATCCATATCCGTAGGTCCGGATCCGGCTATAATAA
>NZ_JBCOCI010000055.1:311-33762 GCF_040929485.1 Phocaeicola sp. RTP21198st1_B8_RTP21198_201120
TTCACCCCACCGGGCAAAAGCAGTTTTCCTTTGATTTGTCCTTCCTTGGTGTTCAACACCACATTTTCTTCCAAAGGAAGCACCTGTGCCCGACAACAAAGACCGCACAGGAAAAATAAACCGGCTAAAATAAAATTCAAATGTTTCATCTATTACGTATTTTAAGATTATTCATTTAACAAATATAGTGATTATATTGAATAAAGCGAATCAATATTTGAATGTTGTTAAGCATCAGTTTTATTTTATTCAATACTATTTCATTTTATCTTCAACATGGATAGAATCAACTAGTTTTGCCACTAAAAAAGAACCGTTACACACGCCTACTTTTGCTGGGAAAGAAATAAATCTGCAACTAATTTCAAAAAAGGATTTTTTATCATTTCCCTTTTCTTATTCATCCAAACAAACTATCTTTGCCACGTTTTGTTCCGCGTACCTCCGACTGATGCGAGGAAGCGGATGAAAAGGGAATCAGGTGCAAGTCCTGAACAGTCCCGCTGCTGTGAGCTCCATCTACCCCTATAAGGGGATAGGTTTACTTATCCACTCACGCCACTGCCTGTATATATAATTAAGGTGGGAAGGCAAGTAAACAGGAGTAAGTCAGAAGACCTGCAAAACGTAAAGTCATCGACCGTCGCTTTCGAGGAAAGAGCAGCGGTAAGAATGCGGTATTTATTCATTAATATGTTTTTTTAAATGAAAGGAAATAACCAGGCTTATAAGCTATGGCTTTGTCTGCTTTGCAGCTTTATCCTATTGCCGCTTGAAATACAGGCACAGGAGAAAGGAGATTCCATTACCGGGAAAGTGCATAAAATAGACGAAGTTACGGTTACGGCTGAACGTACCAAGCAACAGGTTAAAAGTAGCAGTCCCTTCCAACAACTCAACAAGAAGCAATTGCAACAACAAGGCATTACGGATATTGCTGATGCTTTACGTCGCTTCTCAGGAGTCAACATAAAGGATTATGGGGGTGCAGGAGGAATGAAAACTATCTCCGTTCGGAGTTTAGGAGCCAAACATACAGCCGTAGTTTATGACGGGGTTACACTCAGTGATTGTCAAAGCGGACAAATAGACTTGTCTCGTTTCTCTATTGACAATATCCAGCAAATTTCACTGACCATTGGGGACAATGAAGATATTTTTGTACCGGCACGTACAGTTGCTTCTGCTGCCGCCTTAAAATTACAAAGCATATCCCCGGATTTTTCAAACAAAAAAAATCACTTGACGGGACAGATAAAGACAGGTTCTTTCGGGATGATTAATCCCCTTATCCGCTACGAACAAAAGTTTAACGAAAAGATTTCAGCATCTACCACTGGTGAATTTATGAGGGCAGATAACCTATATCCTTTCACTTTAGTCAACGGAGATTATGTTTCCAAAGAAAAACGCTATAACAACAACATTCAAACCTACAGAGGAGAACTGAATCTTTACATCAGCCCTAATAACAGAAGCACACTGAACGGAAAGATTTATTATTACGATACAAATCAGCAATTACCCGGTGCAGTCATTCTTTACAACGCGAAAAGCCGTGAGAAGTTACGCGAACGAAATTTCTTTTCACAAGTACATTACCGTACTTATTGGGAAAATAATCTTTCTTTGTTAATCAATGGGAAATTTAACTGGAGCCAATCTCATTACCACGATGAAGGAGGAAAATACCCCGGAGGAGAATTAAACGACCGTTATTTCCAACGAGAATACTATACATCAGGAGCATTACTATATACTCCGACTAGTCACTGGAGCATGGTTTATGCGGCAGATTACATATATAATAACCTAAATGCCAATACTCCTAACAATACAAGCCCTTACCGGCATTCTATATTACAAACAGCAACTCTCCGATATCAAACTGATAACATAACAGCTGTTGCCATACTACTCGGATCGATATATCTTAATGGTGCAAAAGAAGGAAACGGAGCTGAGAACCGGCGAAAATTATCCCCTTCCTTCTCTTTTTCATGGAAACCTTGTACAGACGGACAGCTATACCTTCGGGCTTCCTATAAAGACATATTCAGAGTGGCTACTTTTTCTGAAAACTACTTTGACCGGATGGGTAGCCGTGATCTTCGTCCCGAAAAGGCTCAACAATATAATATAGGTATCACTTACCAGAACAACTTTACAAGCTGGCTACCAGCAATCAGTCTGACATTGGATGGGTATTATAATAAGGTAAAAGATAAAATTGTGGCAATGCCCTATAATATGTTTATCTGGAATATGGTAAATTTAGGCAAAGTAGAAATTTGGGGAGTAGATGCCAATATAAACACCACTTTCCAACTTGCAAAACATTATTCCTTACTATTGACTGGAAACTATACCTATCAATATGCAGTAGATAAAACAGACCCGGAAGTCGTATATTACAAACATCAGATTGCATATACCCCACGTCATAGCGCAGGTGCTTCTTTAGCCTTGGAAAATCCTTTCATAAATGCTTCTCTTCATGCTACAGGTGTGAGCAAACGATATATTGCTTCCGAAAATCGTCCAAGTAATGAAATGGATGGATATATAGAATACGGACTTTCATTATACCGCAGCTTCAAGATAAAGAAGTTTACATACAATCTTCGGGGAGATATTATCAATTTGGGAAATAAACAATATGACATAGTGAAAAGCTACCCGATGCCGGGTAGAAGCTATAAACTAACTTGCAGTATTCATTTTTAAAAATTATATAAGTATGAAATTCAAACATTTATTTTTTGCAGCAGCCTTATTTAGTATAGCTCCGCTGTTCTGTGCTTGTAACGATGATGACAATGAGATCGAAGTTCCTAGAGATCCGGAAGAAGACCCTTCTTCACAACCCGACACGACTCCCGAAGTAACTTCGCCAACCGAGGCAACAGGCTTGTACGTTATTAATGCAGGTAATCTTAGCAACAATGTTAATGGAACACTTTCTTTTATTAACTTTGAAAAAGGAACAGCAAGCAATAATGTATTTTTTGACATAAACAAAAGAAGTTTGGGAAGTACCCCTCAAGATGCAATAGTGTACGGTTCGAAAATGTATATTGCCATATATGGTTCAAATATTATAGAAATAGTAGACAAAAATACAGCTAAATCCATCAAACAGATTGTTCCGACATCCACTCAAGGGGAAGGTCCACGTGATATTATAGCTGCTAATGGAAAAGTATATGTTTCTATGTATGATGGGTACGTTTCCCGTATCGACACCCTTAGTCTAACTATCGATGCAACATTAAACGTTGGTCCAAATCCAGAAGAGATGACAGTGGCCAACGGCTACCTGTATGTTGCTAACTCAGACGGAATGAATTACGGTGCAGATTATGCAAATGGAAAAAGTGTTTCTAAAATAGGCCTAAAGACATTTACAGAAGCAAAAAGAATACCCGTAGGACTAAATCCCACTAAAATTTGTTCTACTACGGAAGGAAACGTATATGTCTTAGCAATGGGTAATTATAATGACATATCAGCTAAAGTACAAAAAATTGACAATATGAATGTTGTTACAGATGTAACGGAAGCAACATTAATGACTGTAAAAGATAATACCCTTTACCTTATCAATGCTCCTTATGGCGCAACGGCAAATACTTATTTCAGTATAGATACAAAAACAGGAAATGAAACAAAAAATTTAATAGATCAACCTGTTGATAGCCCTTGTGGCATCGCAGTCAATCCATTTACCGGAAACATTTATATCAGTTCTTACAATATGGTTGGAGGATGGCCAAGTTATACCACTGATGGCTATGTAAACGAATATTCGGCAAACGGCAAATTTACAAACAAATACAATGTAGGGGTAGGTCCATGCGGATTAACCTTCTTACTGAAATAATAAAATATGGTTTTGCTTCTCTTCACTTTTGATGAAGGAAGCAAAACTACAATTATTTCCCTCATAAATTAAATAATCTCATAAAACTTTCCTCACTTTTTTACCGTACTTTTGTACAGGATTCACAAACAAACCTAGAAAAATGAACAGCAAAGAATTACAGCTCATTATAAAATGTGGAGAAACCAGTACGGTACAATTCAAGGAATGCTTTCCCAACCAAGACAGTATTGCCGCCGAAATGGTAGCTATGTCCAATGCTCGTGGTGGAATGATACTATTCGGCATAAAAGACAAAACGGGAGAAATCATCGGCTTGTCTTATCAGGAAATCCAGCAACTCAATTCTATCTTGGCCAATATAGCCACTAACTTGCTTCGCCCGGTTATCTATATACAGACGGAAACCGTTATTGTAGATGAACGTTCCCTTCTTATCGCCCACATAGCAGAAGGTGATAACAAACCTTACAAGGATTTGAACGGGATAATCTGGACTAAACAAGGGGCGGATAAGCGCAAAGTAATGGAGAATAGTGAAATTATGCGTTTATTCCAATGCTCCGGCATACTGTACGCTGACGAGCAACCCATTCCTTTCACTTCCGAAAAAGATATCAACGGATATGCTTTGGACAACTTTATCCGCAAAGAATATGGTCGCGAAAAAGATTCATTCGGTATTCTATACACAGAACTTTTACACAACCTTCATATCATGAAAGAGGACAGAATGACTTTGGCAGGCCTGCTGTTCTTCGGCAAAGACCCTCAGCAGTACCGTCCAACTTTTGTCATCAAAGCTGTTTCTTTTTTTGGTAACGATATAGGAGGTATCAACTATCGGGACAGTAAAGATATCACCGGCACACTGCCCGAATTATTTGAAAAGGGAATGTCTTTTCTGAAAGCAAATCTTCATAATATACAGGCAGGACAAGGATTTAATTCTATCGGAAAACTGGAAATATCAGAAGTGGCATTAGAAGAAATCTTGCAGAATGCCTTGGTACATCGTGATTATACGCGTAATGCACCGATAAGATTACTCATTTTTGATAACCGTGTAGAGATTATCAGCCCGGGATGCCTTCCCGATGGGTTGACGGTGGAAAGCATCAAACTGGGAAGCGCCGTAGTACGCAATCCTTTCATTGCTAATTTCTGTGCTAAAACGATGCCTTATCGCGGGCTGGGCTCGGGGATTATACGTGCACTTCAAGAAGAGCCGAATATAAAATTCATTAATGAGCCGGTAGGTATGCAGTTCATTTCAGTAATAGACAGAATCGCTGATGAGGGAGTAAACAAAGATGAGGGAATAAATGAGGGAATAAATGAGGGAATAAATGAGGGAATAAATGAGGGAATAAACGAACTTGAAAGCCTTATCCTCACCTTCTTGGAAAAGAAACCCGGTGCAAAAGGATATGAAATTGCAGAATATATCCAAAAAGGAGCTGCTACGACAGAGCGTTATTTACGATCACTGAAAGATAAAGAATTAATAGAATACAAAGGTTCCCGTAAAACCGGCGGATATTATAAAAAATAACATGAAACAAGTAATCCTATTCATCTTCTTACTTGCCCTTCTTTCCTCCTGCGGCGGAAAAAGCAAGAGTTCTTCTGTAATAGAAGCAGAAAAAGCAATCCCTTTGCGTTATGCAGAAAACCTCAGCCTGTCTGCAACCGAAGACTATACCATTGCCCGTCTGCGCAATCCATGGGATACGACCCGGATACTGCACACCTATGTCTTGGTTGACAAAAAAAAGTCCCTGCCTGCCGACTTGCCGGAAGGGACACTTGTCCGCACGCCATTGAGTAAGGCCGTTGTTTACTCATCCGTACATTGCGGATTGCTCAACCAGATTGGTGCATTGAAAAGTATTGGAGGAGTCTGCGATTTGAAGTATATCAAACTGCAAGAAGTGCAGGATGGCTGCCGCACAGGAAGCATCGCCGATGTAGGGAATGGAATGAACCCGGATATAGAAAAGATAATCGACCTGCATCCCGATGCCATTATGCTCTCCCCTTTTGAGAACAGTGGCGGATACGGACGGGTGGAGAAACTCAACATCCCCATTATCGAATGTGCAGACTACATGGAAACTTCGGCATTGGGACGTGCCGAATGGATGCGTTTCTACGGCCTTCTGTTCGGTGAGGCACAAAAAGCGGACAGCTTGTTTGCCGAGGTGGAAAAAAACTATAATGAGCTGAAAGCATTGGTTGCTCCCCTTTCATCTGCACCGAGCGTTATCAGCGAACTGAAGAATGGTTCGGCATGGTATGTTCCGGGAGGGAAAAGCACCTCCGCACGGATTTATGCGGATGCCGGGGCAAATTATGTGTTTGCCAATGACGAGCATAGCGGTTCTGTTCCCCTAGCCTTCGAAACCGTGTTTGACAAAGGGCAGAATGCAGACTTTTGGCTCATCAAATATAATCAGGCCATTGACAAGACTTATAAGGAATTGGAGCAGGACTATGCTCCATACACCGGTTTCCGCGCATTCAAGGAACGCAACATTTATGGATGCAACACAGGGAAGGTAGACTTTTACGAAGATTCCCCTTTCCATCCCGACCGGTTGCTGAAAGATTTGATAAAAATATTCCATCCTACGCTTTTAGAAGGGTATGAATTAAAATATTTCACTAAATTAGCGGAGTGATTTTGAAGAATAAAGGAACGAAATACGGTATCATACTGCTCCTCCTCATCCTTGCATTGACAGGAGCCAACCTGTTGTTCGGTTCGGTAAACATCCCTGCCGAGGCGGTGTGGCATATCCTTACAGGCAATGAAGTAGAAAAGGCGAGTTGGAGTTTTATTGTCTGGGAATCCCGCCTGCCGCAAGCGGTTACGGCTTTACTCTGTGGAATGGCATTAGCCTCATCGGGACTGATGTTGCAAACGACTTTCAATAATCCCCTGGCCGATTCTTCCATCTTGGGCATCAGTTCAGGGGCAAGTCTGGGAGTTGCTCTGGTCATGCTGGCAGGTGCAGGAACAATCACCGCCGGAGTATTTACTTTATCCGGTTTTATTTCCGTCATTATCGGAGCGTTTATAGGATCCATGCTGGTGATGGGAATCATTCTATTCTTCTCCACTTTGATAAAAAACAGCATTATGCTGCTTATTATAGGTATCATGATAGGATACATCACCTCATCTGCCATCTCCCTGCTCAACTTCTTCTCCACGGCAGAAGGAGTGCATTCCTACATGATTTGGGGAATGGGAAACTTTGGAGGAGTATCTTTACAACAGCTTCCCTTTTTCTCTCTGGTTACAGCGACAGGGCTGCTGATTACCATACTCTTGATAAAACCTCTGAATGCCTTGCTGCTAGGCACACGCTATGCCGAAAACCTAGGAATCAACATTCGCCGTACACGCAACCTGCTGCTTATCGCCACCGGAATACTGACAGCAATAACAACTGCTTTCTGCGGCCCGATTTCTTTCATCGGACTGGCTGTACCTCATATCGCCCGTCTGATGTTGGGAACATCCAATCATAATTCCTTGCTGCCCGTCACTATGCTGACCGGCGGAGTGATTGCACTAGTTTGTAACTTTATCTGTATTTTGCCGGGCGAAGCAGGTATCATTCCGCTAAACGCCGTCACCCCGGTCATTGGTGCGCCCATTATTATTTATGTCATTGTGAACCAACGTAAAATCCAGTATTTCAACTAATGGAAAAGCAAGCTGTTATCACCGCAACAGACCTATGTATAGGTTATCGCACCCATAAAGAAGAGAAGAAAGTGCACGAACACCTTTCTTTCGAGCTTTACCCAGGAGAACTGACCAGTCTGCTTGGAGCCAACGGAGCCGGAAAATCGACGTTACTTCGTACATTATCCGCCTCACAACCCTCTTTAGCCGGAGATTTACAATTACTGGACAAACCTTTACAACACTATTCGGAAAAAGAACGCTCCCGTACCATTGGCGTGGTTTTGACGGACAAGACCCAAGCAGGAGGATTGACCGTGTATGAACTGGTAGCTTTGGGACGCCAGCCGCACACGGGGTTCTTCGGAAGATTGCACCGGCATGACCATGCCATCATTCAAGAAGCCCTAAATGCCGTAGGAATCACTCACAAAGCACAAAGTTATACAGCCGAACTTTCGGACGGAGAGAGACAGAAAGTAATGATAGCCAAAGCATTGGTACAAGAATGTCCACTGATTATTCTGGATGAGCCAACCGCCTTTCTGGATGTAGTAAGCCGAATAGAAATCATGACTTTACTGCACAGACTGGCCGTGGAACAAAACAAGGCTATTCTGCTATCAACCCATGATATAGAACAAGCTCTAGTCCTGTCGGACAAGCTTTGGCTGTTGTCTAAAGAGAAAGGATTGCAATGTGGAGTGACGGAAGATATGATTCTAAGCCATCAGATGGACAACTTATTCTCACACAGTAATATCCGGTTCGATTATGATCATGGCATCTACTATCCAACCGTGAATGGAAAGCAGGAAATAACGGTGGAAGCGACAGATGAAACCTTGCTGCACTGGACTATCAACGCACTGAACCGTCACGGATATACTTGTCTGCAAGCCAAAAACGCTCCTGCCGGTCTGCCCCATCTACAAGTCATCGCCCCTGATGCCTTGTACCTCACCCGGGACGGGAAACATCGGACATTCACTTCGTTCGGAAAGTTGCTGGAAGAAATAAAATAAAGACACGCATCAATCATTCCGAATTATGCACAGTATCTTTCTGTAAATCAACGACATGCTGTGCAAATATATTCTAAATTCCCCTGAAACGGTTTGCCATTCTCCGCTGCCAAATTCTACTTGACGTATATTGGTTGTTCTAATCCCTGTGTCATAGTTGCGGTTGCTTCCTTGCAGGGGAGCGTCATAAGGCGTATTTTTGTCCATCTGCATTTGTTGCTTCACTCGAGTGAAGAGGCGATTTCACTTAGGTGAACAGCCGTTTCTGCCTAGGTGAAACAGTTGCTTCACCCGGGTGAAATATCAAATGGAACGGAGTGAAAATATGATAGGAATAGGCTCTTGTTACATACGTAACAGGATTCGATAGCCGGAAGCATACCACCGATTGAGGGGGATTTGAGAAACCTTCACACAGAAAGTGGTTAGTAATGAGCATGTTGCTGTGACGGAACTTTTTTGTTCTTCATGTAAATGAACCCAAAGTAACTATTCAATCCGCCCCCACGGTGAACCATTGGATAGTTACTTTGGACTTTTGGCCCCCTCTCTTATCAGAATTTCTAAAAGCTATTCTCTCATCAAATAGCCTTTGAAACTTTCAAAGGCTTTTTCCATCGGAATACTTTGTTTAGTTCCTTTCATAAACTCTTGCAGTTTGGTGGGAATCTCCACTTTGTCACCAATGATACCTTCCACAGTTTCCAGGAATTTAGCCGGATGTGCCGTTTCTAGAAAAATACCCGTCTCGCAGGGGAACAATCCTTCGGATAAAGCACGATAACCGCAGGCTCCATGCGGATCGAGCAAGTAACCGGTTTCCCGATATACCTCACCCACCGTTTCACGAATCTGTTCATCCGTATAAGTCGCACCAGAGATATCCGCTGTTATGGCAGCATGACTGTTATCATACAATGCCAGTACACGGGCAAAATTACTTGGATCTCCCACATCCATTGCATTGGCAATAGTAGCAATGGAAGGACGAGGGTTGTATTTTCCGGTCTGCAAGTATTGGTAGAAAATATCATTCCGGTTATTGGCTGCAATAAAACGCTTGACAGGCAAGCCCATGCGTTTACCAAATAGTCCGGCGGTGATATTACCAAAGTTTCCGCTAGGTACGCATACTACCAGATGATCCGCTTTTCCTTCTTTCTTTAACTGCGCGTAGGCATAGAAGTAATAAAATGCCTGTGGCAGGAAACGAGCCACATTGATGGAGTTGGCAGAAGTCAACTTCATGTGTGCATTCAAGTCAGCATCCATAAACGCATTCTTAACCAATGCCTGGCAGTCATCAAAAGTACCGTCCACTTCTAGCGCTGTAATATTCTGACCCAGAGTCGTGAACTGCTTTTCCTGAATTTCACTGACTTTTCCTTTCGGATAAAGCACATACACATGAATACCTTCCACTCCGAGGAAGCCATTGGCTACAGCACTACCGGTATCCCCCGAAGTCGCAACCAGTACATTCACCTGCTTTTGCCCTTCTTTTTTAATGAAGTAGCCCAACAAACGGGCCATGAAACGTCCACCTACATCTTTAAATGCCAATGTGGGACCATGAAACAGTTCCAAAGAGTAAATATTATCTTTTACCTTTACGGCAGGAACATCAAAACTCAATGTATCATAAACTATCTGCTTCAGTGTTTCAGCAGGAACATCCTCACCGAAGAAAGCATCGGCCACGCGATAAGCAATTTCCTGAAACGACAGATTCTCAATCTGATCATAAAACTCTTGCGGCAATGGCTTGATGGCCTCGGGCATATACAAACCTTTGTCAGAAGCCAGTCCCTTCACTACAGCTTCTTCCAAAGAAGCATCGGGAGCCTGGTGATTCGTACTGTAATATTTCATAGTAAACAATTTTTCAATGTGTTAATGTGCTAATGTGCCAAGGGCTTTACATGGAGGATTGCCATTGGGGCAAATTAGCAAACTGCCACATTATTTTTTCATAAATTCATTCATAAACTCATCTTCTTTCAATATTCCATAACTGCCTTCCACACATGCCACTTCATCAAAGGTCTGCACACAGTCCGGTTCTATACCGGGATAATAGATAAGGAAAGGCACAGGTTCGGCCGTATGGGTACGGAGTTCGCAAGGCGTAGGATGATCCGGAAGCACGGCGATAGCCACAGGCTCATCCCAATCCTTCACTGCTTCATAAATAGGTCCTACAGCACGTTTATCCAGATTTTCAATAGTAAACTGCTTCAACTTAAAATCTCCTTCGTGACCGGCCTCATCACTGGCCTCAATATGCAGATACACAAAGTCGTCCGTCTTCAATGCTTCCAATGCCGCAGCAACCTTATTCTCATAATTCGTATTATATAAACCGGTAGCCCCCTCTACAGCAATACGGCGTAATCCTGCATAATGTCCTATACCATTGATTAAGTCCACCGCTGAAATAACAGATCCTTTCTGTATGGCCGGATACTTCTCGAAAAGAGGTTCCATTTGCGGACGATAGCCCGGACTCCAAGGCCAGATACTATTAGCAGGATCTTTGCCTTCGGCTATACGTTTTTGATTAATCGGATGATCTGCCAATAATTTCTGAGAAGCCAGGATAAGATTATTAATCAATCCGGCCGTTTCCTGCGCCTCCGGTACTTCCGCCTTCACCATGAGCGGACGGAAAGGCTGCAAAGGTACATCATGGGGTGGGGTGCAGTCCAATTGTTTATTTCCCCCTTTTATCACCAACAAATGGCGATATTGTACACCGGTATAGAAATGAATCCGGTCAGAACCCAATTTCTCGTCCAAATATTTAACCAGCACATCAGCTTCTTCGGTAGTGATATGTCCGGCGGAGTGATTTTTTATCTTCTCATCTTCGATGCAGATAATATTACAACGCATAGCCATATCGCCCGGTTGCAACTCCACCCCGATGCTTGCTGCTTCCAACGGCCCACGACCTTCGTACACTTTCGGTAAATTATAGCCCATAACAGACATATTCGCCACTTCACTACCCGGATGAAATCCGGGAGCGACTGTAATCAATCTCCCGGTACGTCCCATAGCAGCCAATTTATCCATATAGGGTGTACTGGAGTATTGCAGCAATGTTTTGTTTCCTAGTGATTCAGCAGGCCAGTCGGCCATACCATCACCTAAAATAATAATATGTTTCATAAGCCTAAATATTAGCGATGCTCATGATATCGGCAAATACTCCGGCGGCAGTCACACTGGCACCGGCCCCATATCCTTGTATCATCATCGGATATTCTTTGTATCGCTCGGTTGTAAGCAGAATTATATTATTGCTGCCTTCCAGGCCATAGAACGGATGTTTACTGTCTACTTCCTGCAAAGACACACTGCCTTTCCCATTTTCCAGTTTGGCTACAAAACGCCAACGTTTGTTTTCATCCTCCAACTTTTGACGGCGTGATTCAAAATCCGCGTCCAGAGAAGGTACTTTCTTCCAGAATTCCTCCAATGAACCTGCAAAGAAATCATTCGGTACAAAAAGATGTTTTTCCACGTCTTCCTGTTCCAATTTATATCCGGCTTCACGAGCCAGAATAACCAATTTGCGGATTACATCCTTGCCACTCAGGTCAATACGCGGATCGGGTTCCGAGTAGCGTTCTTCCTGTGCCATTTTTATGGTCTTACTGAAAGGAATATCCGCACTTATTTTATTAAAGATATAATTCAGCGTACCGCTCAATACCGCCTCTATTTTCAATATCTTGTCTCCACTGTTTATCAAGTCATTAATTGTGTTGATAATGGGAAGCCCTGCTCCTACATTGGTTTCAAACAAGAATTTCACACCGCGACGACGGGCTATTTGTTTCAGTTCACTATAAACGGAGTATTCGGAAGAAGCAGCAATTTTGTTGGCTGCTACCACCGAAATATTATTCATCAGAAAATCTTTATATAAGGATGCAACTTCTGCACTGGCTGTACAATCCACAAACACAGAGTTGAATATATTCATACCTATAATCTCGTCATGCAACACCTGGGTGGACGAAGGCATTCCTTTCTCTGCCAACTCTTCCTTATACTGTGACAAGTCTACGCCTGCACGGGTAAACAACGCATGATGTCCATCGGCTATACCTACCACTTTTAGTTTCAAACCGCGTTCCTGCATCAACTTTTGTTGCTGACAACGGATTTGCTCTATCAAACTGCCTCCTACCGTACCTGTACCGCAGATAAAAAGGTTCAGCACCTGATATTCGGACAAGAAGAACGAATCATGAATCACATTCAATGATTTGCGCAGTGACTTGGATTCTACCACGAAAGAGATATTGGTTTCCGAAGCACCTTGCGCACAAGCAATCACACTAATACCGTTACGGCCTAAAGTCCCGAACAATTTACCGGCGATGCCCGGTGTATGTTTCATGTTCTCACCGACAATAGCAATGGTGGCCAAATTCATTTCGGCAACTACCGGACTGATTTCCCCCATTTCTATTTCTTTGGAGAATTCCTCATTCAGCACTTCACAAGCTAGCGCCGCATCTTGATTACGCACACCGATAGAAGTACTGTTCTCGGAAGATGCCTGCGATACCATAAACACGCTGATTCCGTTTTGTGCCAATGCTTTAAAAATTCGGAAATTCACTCCGATCACTCCCACCATTCCTAGGCCGGTAACCGTAATCAAACTCGTATCATTGATGGATGAAATACCTTTAATGGCTTTAGAACCGGAATTAACTTCCTGCTTTATGATAGTTCCCTCGCCTTGAGGATTGAACGTATTCTTAATCAGAATAGGGATATTCTTATGACATACCGGATAAATAGTCGGTGGATAAACCACTTTCGCTCCAAAGTTACAAAGCTCCATCGCTTCCACATAGCTCAACTCATTAATGGTATAGGCCGTACTGATTACACGCGGATCCGCCGTCATGAAACCATCCACATCCGTCCATATTTCCAAGCTATCCGCATTCAGTGCCGCAGCTATGACAGAAGCGGTATAATCTGAACCGCCACGTCCCAAATTGGTCACTTCACCACTGTTCTTATCAGTAGAAATAAATCCGGGAACCAATGCCACTTCCGGTAATTTCTGAAAAGCTTCTTTAACCAAGCAAGTAGTCAATTCGGAATCCAGAATATGCTTGGCATGTTTTTTTTCAGTCTTAATGAAGTTGCGTGAATCATACCATACCGCACCCTTTATCAACGAAGCTACAATAATAGACGACAAGCGCTCACCATAACTCACAATAGTAGCCGACGTTTTAGACGACAAGTCCTTTATCAGATAAATTCCCTGAAAAATATCCTTCAGCTCACTCAACAATTCGTTGACCTTATCCAATAAAACAGTACGCTCATTACCTGCAGGAATTACGGTATATACCATTTCAATATGACGATTCACAATTTCACGGTATTCTTTCTCGTATGCGGAATCCCCATTGGCAGCCATCTGCGAAGTATTGATTAACTTGTCAGTAATACCACCCAAAGCTGATACAACTACGATTACAGGCTCTTCAACTGCCTCTACTATCTGTTTGACACTTAAAATGCTGTTCACGGAACCTACGGATGTTCCGCCGAATTTCATAACTTTCATGCAATTATCTATTTTGTTCCAGCTTCTTTTGTCATTCTGCCCTTCTTACCATTTCAAGTCCGGTAAAGGATCTACTTTCGTTTCACTCAGCATGACAACGAAAAGAAACTGCATCTGTTTACACTAAAAAAATAAAATTAAAAGCTTGTTTTGCTTACGTCCGTAAGCGTGTATCACGTAGAAACACATATACTATCCTTAACCCCGAGGGGTCATTGTTGTGGATGTGGACATTGTAGTTGTCATGTGCCCCATCCCTAATGTGGTGGTTGTATGGAGATAGTACATCGTCATTTTATAATTGTTCTTCTTCTGTTTTTTATTTGAACGATGCAAATATAAAAACAATTTCCTACAATCTATCACAATTTCCCATTTTTTTGCGATAAAATATAAGAATACTTTTTATTAAGGCAGAAATAAGACAAAATAGTGGTGAAAAAGAAGGAAAAACAGGAGGATTCACCACAGATTACACAGATTCACACAGATTTAGTTGAACTAACTCTTTAGTATCAATCGTCATAATCCGTGTGAACCGTTGTAAATCCACATAATCTGTGAATCTGTGTAATCTATGGTGAAACTATCCCCCGTCAGAAATTATAAGCAACACCTACCCCCAATATTTCTTTGAACTGAACTTTCGCCCCTCTTTTAGTTCCATCCTCTTCAAAAGTCTTCACATCATTATCATATTTCAAAGTCGTATTGATGGTGGCGGACAAAAACTTATTAATTTTCATGCTGATCAATACATCCCAATTTACATCCACATTACCAAACTGGCTACTGTAAGGAGTAAAGAAATCGGCTGTTGTAATCATGCTCACATTTTCCATAAGTGGCATCTCGGCCCTGCCTTTCAGATAAGCGCCGCATTCTATTTTGAAACGATCTCCCGGATCCACACCAAAAGCTCCTATCTCCGAAAGATAATCATCTTCCACAAAAGTCATTTTTGCAGAAACCGGAGAAAGAAAAACAGAATAGTTACTCTTAGGGCGATACTCCATACCTAATGAGATATTAGAATAAGCCGGTGCAAAGAAGTTCGAGATATAGTGAGTCTTGTCCGGATAGTTGTATCCTTTGGCAAATTGTGTATTCAAGTCTCCCATTAAAGTATAATACCATACATTATTAGTGGAATATCCTAATTGGGTAGAAAGGCCTATTTTATCGGTAGTCTTTCTCATTCCCTGCGATTTTGTTTTGGACAGGCCATAATCCAATATCAGATTAGTCACCCATAGCCAGTTTCCATTTTTATGAGTCAACGAACCATTCAGGTAAGCGTTTCCCGATAAGGCATTCTCACCACCGGCCGACCAGTTAGTCATGGCGGTTTGTGACAAATTCAGACCGGTAACACCATTCAGTACCCATGCCCCTTCCTTATATCCTTTATCATCGGTTTGAGCATATATGCCGGTTGACATAACGGCAAGTAATATTAAAAAGAATATACGCTTCATTTCAGTTTTATTTTTTAGTTCTTTAATTTATAAGACGTCTTAATAACTAAAACGGAATAATCTTTCCATTTGTTCAGGTATTTTTCATTTCGATAAGAAAGCAGCCTTGAAAAGCCTGAAACATCCAGCTACTTCTGAAAAGAGAAAAAAACTTTAATACTTTTTTATCTGGCCCATAATTGGTATGCAGAACTATTTCCTTACCTTTGTACAAATTCAGCCTCAAGTTGTGCTGTTTTAATTATCCCGTAAGAATATGGCAAAGGAAAAAACTGTATATGTATGCACCAACTGTGGGCAGGATTCACCCAAATGGGTAGGGAAATGTCCGTCTTGCGGTGCATGGAACACATACGTAGAAGAAGTTGTACGCAAGGAACCTGCAAATAAAAGACCGGTATCCGGTCTGGAGCCCGTAAAAAGCAAGCCTGTCACACTGAATGACATAACCGGAGGAGACGAGCCTCGAATTGATATGCAAGACGAAGAGCTGAACCGGGTATTGGGAGGTGGTTTAGTACCGGGCTCACTCGTTTTACTGGGTGGTGAACCGGGGATAGGCAAATCTACCTTGGTGTTGCAAACCGTACTTCATCTGCCTGACAGAAAAGTATTGTATATTTCGGGAGAAGAAAGTGCACGACAATTAAAACTACGTGCAGACCGTATCCCGCATAATTCTTCCGAGTGCCTGATCGTCTGTGAAACTTCATTGGAGCAGATTTATATACATATAAAGAATACACAACCCGATCTCGTCATCATCGACTCTATTCAAACCATCTCCACTGAAACAATAGACTCTTCTCCCGGCAGTTTAGTACAGGTGCGTGAATGTTCCGCCTCTATTTTGAAATTTGCCAAAGAAACAAATACGCCGGTCATCTTAATCGGCCATATCAATAAAGAAGGAAGCATTGCCGGACCGAAAGTACTGGAACATATTGTAGACACCGTATTGCAATTTGAAGGTGACCAACATTATATGTACCGCATTCTTCGTAGCATCAAGAACCGTTTCGGAAGCACTGCCGAACTGGGCATTTATGAAATGCGGCAAAATGGTTTGCGCCAAGTGAGCAACCCGTCCGAACTGTTGCTTAGCCAAGACCATGACGGAATGAGTGGAGTCGCTATCGCCTCTGCCATAGAAGGTGTCCGTCCTTTCTTAATTGAAACACAAGCCTTAGTCAGTTCGGCTGTATATGGAAATCCGCAACGTTCTGCCACCGGATTTGATTTACGACGTATGAATATGCTTCTGGCAGTACTCGAAAAACGGGTAGGATTCAAACTGGCACAAAAAGATGTCTTTTTAAACATTGCGGGTGGATTGAAAGTGAATGATCCGGCCATCGACTTGTCTGTCATCAGTGCCATTCTATCCAGCAATATGGATACAGAGGTAGAACGCGATACCTGCATGGCCGGAGAAGTGGGACTAAGTGGTGAAATCCGACCTGTAAACCGTATTGAACAGCGAATCGGAGAAGCGGAAAAGTTAGGCTTTAAACGAATCCTTATACCAAAACATAATTTACAAGGAATGGATACATCAAAATTGAAAATAGAAATTATTCCGGTCAGAAAAGTGGAAGAAGCATTCCGGGCCTTGTTTGGATAAAAATCTATTTTCTCCTTTAAGACTTAATTTGAAGAATGATATAAAATGACAAAAGATAAATCTCACACCCCTACCTGCGTAGATTGCGGCACACAGAACTGCAAGTTCAAAGAGCGCACCTACCCCGAATTTTGCCTGACAACCCATTTGGAACAAGAAGACTTGGAATGGGCACTGAAACGATATAACGAAAACCACAACGTAATGGTGGCCAGTGCCGAAGTGGAATATGAAGGTTATTGCCGGTTAACCCGTGTGGAAGAAATCATGACTTTTGCACGAAAGATGGGATATCAAAAAATAGGAATTGCTTATTGTATCGGGTTGGTAAATGAAGCCCGTATTTTTGCCCGTATCCTCCGTGCTAACGGCTTTGAGGTTTACTCAGTAATCTGCAAAGTAGCCGGAGCAGCCAAATCCTCTATTGGAATCCCCAAAGAATGTGAGAATATCGGTGCTGCTATGTGTAACCCTATCCTGCAGGCACGTCTTCTCAACCAAGCACATACAGAGTTAAATGTGGTGATCGGACTGTGCGTAGGACATGACAGCCTGTTCTACAAATACTCTAATGCCTATACTACAACTTTGGTGACCAAAGACCGTGTGACAGGACACAATCCTGCCGCCGCATTATATACCGCCAATTCCTATTATCGCAAAAAATTAATGCCGGAAGGCGAATAACCTAAACAAGAACCATGATACAAGAATTTCAAATAAGAGTCTTGCCTGAACAGGCAGCTAATGAACAGTCACTGAAACAATTCATCGGACGTGACAAGGGATTGGATATACGTACCATTCATGCCCTTCGTATCCTGAAAAGAAGCATAGACGCACGTCAGCGTACTATCTATGTAAACCTGAAAGTGCGTCTGTACATCAATGAAGTTCCGCAGGACGAGGAATTTATCCGCACTATATACAATAAGGTAGAAGGAAAGCCACAAGTCATAGTTGTAGGAGCAGGTCCGGGCGGACTGTTTGCAGCTTTACGATTAATAGAGTTAGGACTTCGGCCTGTCGTAGTGGAACGAGGAAAAAATGTACGCGATAGAAAAATAGATATCGCCCGTATCAGCCGTGAGCACAAAGTTGACTCCGAAAGTAATTATAGTTTCGGAGAAGGAGGAGCAGGAGCCTATTCAGATGGTAAGCTCTATACCCGAAGCAAAAAGCGGGGTAATGTAGACAAAATTCTGAATGTATTCTGTCAACATGGTGCCAGTACCTCCATTTTGGTAGATGCCCATCCGCACATCGGTACGGACAAGCTGCCGCGCGTGATTGAAAACATGCGGAATACCATCATAGAATGTGGAGGTGAAGTGCATTTCGAAACACGAATGGATTCCCTTATCATAGAAAAAAACAAAATCACAGGTATAGAGACAAATACCGGAAAGACTTTCAAAGGACCTGTTATTCTGGCTACCGGACACTCCGCACGGGATGTATATCAGTGGTTATATGATAATGGTGTAGAAATGGAAGCCAAAGGTATTGCGGTAGGAGTACGTCTGGAACACCCGTCCATGCTGATTGACCAGATACAATATCATAATAAAAACGGACGTGGAAAGTATCTGCCTGCCGCCGAATATAGCTTTGTGACACAAGCAGAAGGACGTGGAGTCTATAGTTTTTGTATGTGTCCGGGAGGATTCGTAGTTCCCGCCGCAAGCGGTCCGCATCAAATTGTAGTAAACGGCATGAGTCCCAGCAACCGTGGCTCCAAATGGAGCAATTCCGGAATGGTAGTAGAAATCAGACCGGAAGACCTGTCGGACAATAGTCTTTTTACAGAAGAATTAAAAACGAAAAGTGAAGAATTAAAAGCCACGAATAAAAATAATGGTCAATGGACTACCGGCCATTGTCCATTAACCATGATGTATTTTCAAGAAGCATTAGAAGCCACCTGCTGGCAACAAGGCAATATGCGCCAAACCGCACCCTCACAACGAATGATGGACTTCACCCGCAAAAAACTAAGCTATGATTTACCTGACAGTTCGTATAGTCCGGGATTAGTTTCCTCTCCTCTGCATTTTTGGATGCCCACATTCATCACCAGCCGTTTGATCAAAGGCTTCCAACAATTTGGGAAAAGCAGTCATGGCTTTCTGACCAATGAAGCAGTGATGATTGGTGTCGAAACACGCACATCGGCTCCGGTACGGATTCTGCGAGATAACGAGACACTGCAACACGTCACTATCAACGGGTTATTTCCTTGTGGAGAAGGGGCAGGTTATGCCGGCGGAATTGTTTCAGCAGGTATTGATGGAGAAAGATGTGCGGAAGCCGTTGCCACTTATTTAGGTATAGAGGAGGATTGAATCTGTCCGAAAATGATTTACTGTATACATTTGGGCGCATTAAATGCGCCCCTACAGTAAATAAATGATTTGCGATATTATTTTATTATTCTTTCTTATTGGAAGTAAAGTCTTCTTTTATCAGCTTGCACCAATCAGCAATACGTTTACTGGTCAATTGAGCCTGATTTTCTTGGTCAATTACCAAACCGCAGAATTTTTCACCACGTACTGCCCTCGATTGGTTGAAGGTATATCCGTCTGTCGAAGTAAAACCGACCAACTCAGCCCCCGCCTTTTGAAAAGCATCTGCTAAAATCCCCATTCCATCCACAAAATTATCAGGATAGTTCTTCTGATCCCCCAAACCGAATATTGCTACTTTCTTTCCCTTTAAATCCAACGACTCCAATTCGGGAACCAGTTCGTCCCAATAAGTAGGAAGTTCACCATCAAACCAAGTTGACGCTCCCACTATCATATTGTCATACGCTTGAAAATCATTCTGCCAAGCCTTTTCTATCAAAACGACTTCTATTACTTTCACTCCTCCCAAATCTTCCCGAATCTTTTCAGCTATATGGGAAGTCTTGGCTGCATTCATTGCATAAAATAATCCTATTGTTTTCATAATTCTTTTTTATTCACCACAGATTAACACGGACAACATATAAAACGGTCCATGTAACCTGTGGACATTTGATTAATATTCCAGCAGTGTCCTGGCTGCATCATAAATTTTATCCTCAGTAGGTAAAATAGCCTTTTCCAATATAGGATGGAAACCTACAGGAGTGAAAACAGAACCTACACGCTGTACAGGAGCATCCAGATAACGGAACAGCTCCGTACCAATTCCGGCAGCAATTTCAGCTCCGAAACCAGAGAAAACTTTATCCTCATGAACCACCAAAGCCTTACTTGTTTTCTTCACTGACGCATAAATAGTTTCTTTATCCAGTGGAATAAGCGAGCGAAGATCAATCACTTCCACACTCCACCCCTCTTGAGCCAAGCGTTCAGCCACATTCAAACAGAAATGAGTTGTATTTCCATACGTTATCATACTTAAATCTGTACCTTCACGGCGGATACGCGCCTTCCCAAACGGAACCTCAAATTCTTCGGGTACTACGGAAGAAGCCTCTACTGAATTATACAAGGCCTTCGGTTCAAGATATAAAGTAAACCCACGAGAGCGCATCGCAGTACGAAGCAACCCGGCCGCATCATCGGCAAAAGAAGGGCAAACAATCCGGGCCCCCGGCAAAGTAGCTAATGCACCCTCTATATTTTGAGAATGATAAAGTCCACCACCAATATATCCACCCGAGGCCAGACGTAATACAATATTGGGAACAAACTTCCCATTGCTACGCCAGTATTCATGAGTACACTCTACATATTGCTCCACAGCAGGCCAGAAATAATCGGCAAATTCAGCTCCTTCAATAACGACATGTATCTTAGGATCGAAACGGCACATGCCATTTGCCGTACCCACAATATAGTCCTCTGCTATAGGAGCATTAAACACGCGGGCATCCCCAAACTCCTGCTGCATTCCTTTAGTAATATTGAATACTCCACCTTTCTCTTTATTCGCTACATCCTGCCCATAAATGAAAGTATCCGGATTATGGCGGAATTCCTCTTTCAACGTTTCGTTGATAGCAGTTACCATAAAGGCCTTCTCACCATTTTCTTCTTGATGAAGTCCCTCTTTATACTTTTCCGGTATATAAGGATCGGGCAAAACATAATCAAAGATACTTTTCGGATCAGGATCAGGCGCTGCAAGTGCTTTCCGGTTAGCAACCGACAGTTCTTTCTTTGCCGCTGCTTCTATCTGTTGCAACTCTTCTTCCGTAAGACGTTTGTAACGCAACAGCATCCGGCGGAATTTCATCAAAGGATCAGCCTCTTTTACATAAGCCAATTCGTTTTCATCCCGATACAACGTCTGTTTATCTGAATTAGAATGGGAACCAATACGGACACAATTGGCATGTACAATAACAGGAGTACGATGGGCTATGGCAAATTCACGGGCTTCACTCATGGCATTCATCGAGTCGAACACATCTTTGCCATTACAATGAATAATCTTCAGATTCTTAAAACCGGAAAAATTATCAGCATACTTCCGGGCAACTGTCTGATCCTTTTTGGGAACAGAGATACCGTACCCATTATCCTGCCATACAAATATCACAGGAAGACCTTCCCTACTGGCCCCGTTAATCGCCTCGTAAACATATCCTTCCGAAGAAGCAGACTCTCCATGCGAAGTGATCGCCACCCCCTTATGTCCATAATACACCATGGCACGCGCCACTCCGGCAGCATGAAGGTCATGCGTTCCGGTAGCGGACGACACATTTTCTATATGCCATTCGGGTTTAGCAAAGTGGTTGGACATATGACGTCCTCCACTGCCGGGATCAGTTGCTTTCGAAATGCCATTCAATATCAATTCCTCCACACTCATGCCTGCCGAAAGCACGGTCAGCATATCGCGATAGTATGGAAAAAGGAAGTCCTCTCCTTTGGTAAAGACTTGACCTACGGCCAATTGGATTCCGTCATGCCCCGCATAAGGCGCATGATAGGACCAACCCAATGATTGCAACAGATAAGACGGAGCTTTTTCATCAAGCGCACGTCCCAATACCATCAAATGATACCACTTTTTCAACGTTTCGGTATCAGTGGTCTTTATATCATATTTTTTCATTATATTATTTTTTTACTGTGATGAATGGTTATTCTTTCCAATTTTCCAGATAATCTTTTATCGCATAGAGGAATTGCCCCCCTAACATACCATCCACCACCCGATGATCGTATGACAAAGAAAGATACATTTTATGACGGACAGCAATCACATCGCCTTCAGAAGTTTCAATAACTGCCGGCTTCTTTTCGATATATCCCACACCGAGAATGGCAACCTGCGGCTGATTGATTATAGGAGTACCAAACAAAGACTTGAAAGTTCCAAAATTAGTAATCGTAAACGTACCACCCGAAATGTCATCCGGCATCAGTTTATTATCACGCGCTTTCACCGCCAGAGTATCAATGGTCACAGCCAAACCATTCAAATTCAACCTGTCGGCATCATGTATCACCGGAACAATCAGATTTCCATCATTCAGTGAAACAGCAATACCGACATTGATATGCTTTTTAAACAGGATATTATAACCGTCTACAGATACATTTACCTGCGGATAGGCAACCAATGCCTTCGTTACGGCTTCGGTTATGGCAGGCATATAAGTCAATTTGACTCCTTCACGACGGAAAAAAGCCTCTTTATTCTTATCACGCCATTTCACGAGTTTGGTCACATCCACTTCTACCACATTCGTAACATGAGGAGAGGTATGTTTAGACATAACCATGTGATCGGCAATCATTTTCCGGACACGATCCATCTCTTTCACTTCCACGCCTTCTTGCGAACCGGAAACTGGGGGTGTTAAAGAGGAAGCCGATGATGGCGCAGTTGGAGAAGTCCGGACAGAAACAGCCTTAACAGATTGGGCGGATGCAGATACAGGTTCAGTTACGGTTATGTTACCTTGTTCCTTTCTAGTAATATAAGCTTTTATATCTTTTTTACTCAGACGCCCTTCATATCCTGTCCCTTGAATACGATCCAATTCCTCTTTCGAAATATGTGCAGCCTGAGCCAGCTGAAGTACAATGGGGGAATACCAACGCTCTTCTTCTGTTTTAGCCGCTATTGCCTTAGGAACTTCCTTTACTTCCTGAACAGATGTTACAGATGGTACATGGGAGGACGTTTCTTCTACTTGCGGTACATTTCGCTCTTCTACAAGAGCCTCTCCTATTCCTTCATCACTATCTATATCTACAATTGCTACTACTGTACCTACAGGTACGGTATCTCCTTCTTTAAATAATATCCCGATCACCTTGCCTTCTACGGGAGATGGAATTTCAGCACTGACCTTTGCTGTATTCACTTCGAACAAGACATCGTCCTCTTGGACAGTATCACCCACTTTTACCGACCAGGATATAATGGTTCCTTCAGTAATACTTTCGCCTAGCTTAGGCATTTTTATTTCAAATCTTGACATATTGATAATTTTATTTTTTTTAATCCTTTTATATGAACAACAAGCCACTGAAAAAGAAAGTTTTAACTTAAATCTTTTTTAAGGTGACCCGGTGATGTATCCAATCCTCATTAGAATATTTTTCTACTTTCAGCAACTCGATTGCCGCCAAATCCTTTCGGGAAAAATGATAAATGCTATTCTTTTCATCTTCTATCAAGAAGTAATGAAACAAAAGATGAATAAACCGTTTGATATTCACCGAAACATCCAAAAAACAATTGAGATTGACCACTTCACTAGGTACAGACGGTACGGCACGGATATTCTTTAATCCGGGAATCGACTCCAATTCATCAGACTTCCCCTTCAACACTGTATGAAGTATATCCAAGTTTGCAGAAAATAACAAAGTACAATGATACATCACACGGTTTTTATGAATACATTGCGCACTGCCCGATATTTTCTTTCCATCCAGATAAATCCCCAAACGCTCATCCGTATAGGCCGTGACTCCCATCGTTTCCAGAAAACCAACAATACGCTGCAAATAGTCTTCAAACAGGGGTTGCGATGTCGTTTCTATAAAAGTAAGATTAATATTTCCCTTATCATGGTAAACTGCACCACCTCCCGAAAACCTACGAGCCAAACGAATGCCCTTCTCTATCCTGTAATCCTCATTCACCTCGGCACGAACAGACTGATTCTTGCCCATGACCACGGAAGGTTCCGACTGCCAAATTACAAAATAATCCCCCTGTGTCTGCTTTAAAAGATACTCCTCCACTGCCAAATTGAAATAAACATCCGTACAGCGGTTATCTATGCAAAACATTATGCAAAAAGTGTTTCGTGATAAATCTCGCCTACCGTAGGATGTGGAAATACCGTTTTTTGAAATTCTTCTACAGTATATCCATATTGAACGGCAATCCCCGCTACAACGATTATTTCCGAAGCAGGATTTCCCAACAAATGGCAACCTATAATGCGGTCTTCCTCATCCAAAATCAATTTGCAAAGCCCGTTCCCTGTTTCATTTTCTGCCACGAAACGCCCCGAATAAGCCATCGGTAATTTCTGTACATGATAGCTAGTTCCTGATGCTTTCAACTCCTCTTCCGTTTTTCCCACTCCGGCCAGTTCAGGATTCGTATATACCACCCCCGGTACACAATGATAATTCATCCGGTCCTCCACTCCCAGAATATGATTAATGGCAACTTCGCTTTCACGAATAGCCGTATGAGCCAACATGGAGTATCCGGTTATATCTCCACAAGCATAGACTTTAGGATGGGAAGTAAGCATGTGTTCATCCACTTTTACACCGTTACGCACCATTTCCACTTTTAGTTTATCCAGCCCCACTTGGTTCAGATTCGCTTTTCTGCCTACACTTACCAGAACCTTATCCGCTTCAATCAGTGATAATTTACCGGCTTTTTCTATGGTAACTCCTGCCGGACTGACTTCAATCACTTTAGAATTCAATTGGAAGTTAATCCCTCGCTTCTGATACTCTGTACGTAACATCGCACTGGTTTCCTTGTCCATAGCCCCTAATATTTCAGGCATCATCTCAATGACACTCACCTTTACCCCCATACTATTAAAGAAAGAAGCAAATTCCATTCCAATTACTCCGCCACCAATAATAGCCAGCGATTTAGGTAATGCAGCCATTTCCAAAGCCTCTTTGGAAGTCCAATAATCTATTTCCGACAAGCCTTTAATGGGTGGAATCACGGTATCCGAACCTGTACAAACCAACAGATAAGTCACTTCATATTTTTCTCCTCCGGCTAAAATTTGAATCAGTCCATTATCTTCTCCGGTTATAACCGCTTCTTTTTCTATCAATTCGGCTCCATAAGATTTCACAGTCTGTTTTACACCTCCGGTCAGTTTCTTGACCACTTTATCTTTACGGTCTATTATTTTCTCCAAATTGAAGCTGATTCCATCCGGTACAGCAATTCCATATTTTGCCGCACCTTTTGCATTATCCAATAATTTTGCTGAATACAAAAGAGTTTTCGTAGGGATACATCCTTCATTCAAACAAACACCTCCCATGGCTTTCTTTTCAAAAATCACAGTTTTCAATCCTCCGGCAGCAGCTCTTTCCGCAGCCGTATATCCGGCAGGTCCCCCACCGATTATCGCTATATCATATTTCATATTGTTAAGGTTTTAAGCTTTATATACTCTAACAACAAATAAGTGAGGGACTTAGTTGTCCAAAAGAAGATTTCTTCATCTTTATGAACCTATTTTTTCTAAAAGATATGTATCTTTGCACCAAAGAAAGCATTATGCATCATCCCGAAATAGCCATAGTAGATCCAAATACCCTTACTTGTCTGGGGTTAAAAAACATTTTGGAAGATATCATTCCAATGGCTACTATCCGTGTATTCCATTCGTTTGGTGAGTTGACGGATGACACACCGGACATGTATGCCCACTATTTTATTTCTGCCCAAATCTATTTTGAACATACTTCCTTCTTTTTACTTCGTAAACCAAAAACAATTGTATTAGCAGGAGGTGACAACCAACCTCAATTATCCGGTATCCCCAAGCTGAATATCTACCAAGATGAAGGTTCTTTGATAAAAGACATCCATCAATTACGCCAATATGGACATCAGGCAAGAAAACAAGCAGTAGATAAAGCAATGCATATAGAAAAAACAGAACATGAATTGTCTATCCGGGAAATAGAAGTATTGATACTTATCACCAAAGGACTTATCAATAAGGAAATAGCAGACAAACTTCATATCAGCCTGACCACTGTCATCTCCCACCGCAAGAATATTACCGAAAAACTGGGTATCAAATCTGTATCCGGGCTAACTGTCTATGCTGTGATGAACGGTTACATTGAGGCAGACAGAATATAAAATCCTCATTTATTAGGATTGCACACATATCAGGTTTACCGTTACTTTGCAGCCGGAATCATTCTCCATCATGGATTATACAGAGTGGAATGTATAAATTTTCCGCCTGGTAGAAACTTGTAACAACTCTGGTCATCCGTGATGTATCAAATAAAACCAAACAATAAATATGAGAAAAAACATTTTATTCATTACATCCTGCCTGCTGGCTACAACAACTTTTGCGGAAAATATCAACACGCTGCCTAAGGATACTACGAAAGTCATTGATATAGAAGAGGTGGTGGTTATCGCTTCACCTAAAGAAACCGGAAAATTAAGGGAACTCCCTACAGCCGTATCTTTACTCTCCCAAAAAGATATGCAAGCAAACCAAATCACAACTTTAAAGAACGTGAGTTCACTGGTACCCAATTTCTTTATGCCCGACTATGGTTCAAGACTCACCTCAGCTATTTATATCCGGGGAATCGGTTCGCGTATCAACACTCCTGCGGTAGGTTTGTATGTGGACAATATCCCTTACATTGACAAATCTGCATTTGATTTCAATTTTTATGATATAGAACGTATTGATATTCTTCGCGGTCCACAAGGAACCTTGTACGGACGCAATACCATGGGGGGATTAATCAAAGTACATACCCGCTCTCCATTCTCCTATCAGGGAACAGACGTAAAACTGAGTTATGGAACAAAAAGTAACTACCGCAGTGTTTCATTAACCCATTACCATCGTTGGAGTGACTGTTTTGCTTTCTCCGCCGGTGGTTATTATGAGGGCTCAGACGGATTCTTCCGCAATTCTCTTAATGGGAAAAAAGTAGATAATATGGAAGCGGGAGGCGGACGAATACATGCTATCTGGCTGCCTTCAGAAAACCTAAAACTAGACTTTACCATAGGCTATGATTATAGTGACGAAGGAGGATACCCTTATTACTATACAGGAGCTATAGACGGATACGACAAAGAGAATGAAAAATATAAAAACTACACAGGGAAGATTTCATACGATCAGGATTGTACTTATCGCCGTGGACTGTTCAATACCGGTTTGAATATTGAATACCAGGCACAAAAGTTTATCTTAAGCGCTGTTACTGGATTTCAGAATTTAAATGACCGTATGTTTATGGACCAGGATTTCCTGCCTGTCAGCATTTATACTATTGAGCAGAAGCAACGTCTGAATACCATCAGTGAAGAGATTACTTTTAAAAGCAAAAACAACAAGCGCTGGCAATGGGTTACAGGAGTTAGTGGTTTTTATCAATGGCTACATACCACCGGTCCGGTAAACTTCATGGAGGACGGAGTGACCGATATGATCGAAGGGAACATCAACAATACTTTCAAGAAAATTCATTTAGACAATCCCCGTACCCCTGAAATGAGTCTGGACGTTTTGAACAACCGTATCCGCGTAAGTGGAAGTTTTGACACACCGGTATTCAGCACCGCACTGTACCACCAATCTACATTCAATGACCTGTTTGTGAAAGGCCTTTCAGTAACAACAGGTTTGCGTTTGGAATATGAAAAAATGTCTATGAATTATTTCTCGGATAGTAATATCGATTTCGATTTCTTTCTTAAAATGGCAATGCCTCCCCTTAATATTCCATTCAGAAATTTGAATGCCGCACCGCTATTGGAAGGAAAAGAAAAAAACGACTATGTACAGCTACTTCCCAAACTAGCTTTTAAATACGATTTCAGTCCTGCAAACAATATGTATGTAAGCATAACCAAAGGATATCGTTCCGGAGGGTATAACGTACAGATGTTTTCAGAACTGATACAAAGTGACATGCAACAAAAAATGATTGAAGCCATACTAAACAAGGCACCAGAATCTATGGCAGGTATGATAGAAGGAATGATCAAGCAACACATGCCCAACTACGGAAAAGAATTGAACGTACAAGAAACAACAGTCTACAAGCCCGAGTACAGCTGGAATTACGAAGTGGGATCACATCTCAGTTTGTTCAACGGCAAACTGAAGACCGACCTTGCCGCATTCTACATGGATACCCACGACCAACAAATCGCCAAATTTGTCAATAGTGGCTTGGGACGAATGATGGTCAATGCCGGTAGTAGCGAAAGTTATGGAGTAGAGGCCAGCTTTCTGGCATCTATCAACAAAAACCTGAATATGAATGTAAGTTATGGATATACTCATTCCACATTCAAAAAATATGACGGAGGTACTACATCATCAGAAGAGCAAATTGATTATAGCGGCAATTATGTACCATTTGTTCCCCGCCATACCATGAATGCAGGCGCAAATTATAGTTTCTTTTTCGATAAAAGCAATTGGATGCAAAGCCTGACTTTAGGCATGAGCTATACCGGAGCAGGAAAAATTTATTGGACTGAAAAAAACAATGTCTCACAAAGTTTTTACGGAACACTGAACGGGCGCATTTCTTTGCAGACAGAAGCTTTACAGATAGATGTATGGGGACGTAATTTAACCAACAAGGATTATACAACCTTCTATTTTGAAACCATGCATAGAGGATTCGAACAAAAAAGCAGACCTTTACAACTGGGGGTGGATATACGTTATCACTTCTAACCATTCTTGCAAAAATAAAAAGGGGGTTCTTCGCAGAACTCCCTTTCTGTTTCCACATTTACCAAATCAAATTTATTTTCTGTCACACTAAGAAAAGTAAGAACTTTATTATTGCTGCAAATGAAGCGAATAGCTCCTAAAACAAACCTATTCGTTTGAGTGTATGTACATAGAGAAAATGCTGTTTACTATAGAAAACTGCTTGAGTCTTTGTTAAAAGAAGCAAACTATAAAATTATTCATTGACAGCGCCGCAATGAGGACACACTCCTTTATTCTTCATCTTCGCCCCGCAATTTCCACAACTGAATTTATACCGAGAAGCGTGCTTTATACGATTAAATGACCATACAGCATATACCAATAAACATGGATAACCCAAATAGTAGTACGTAGTAAATGTAAAAAACAAATATAGAAAGATGCAGCAGGACATCAATCCCAACAAATAAAAACATGCAGCTTCAATATGTGTCTGATGAAACAAATCATCTAAAGTAGCCAACCCCACAAGAATAATTCCCCAAATATTAAACATGAAAAGAGAAAGAATAAAAGGCAAGCTAAAAGGATTCAAAGAAGGATTATAATAAAACTGCTCCCAAGTTCCTGGAACAAAATGCTGAATACTAGCATAAAGCGTAGCTGCGGTAGCTACCAACCAAGAAAGAACTGTAGGAAAAACGCTATCAATATCATTCAACCAAATTAATTGCAGCTTCTGGCGACGAATAGCCCTATGAACATACCAAATACCGAAAAAGCCTAATATGATAAAGAAAGCGATGGTATGAGAATTACTGAAAAAATGAATAAACTGTGACACTGAATCCACAGGGACTACTTTCTCCAACAATTCCTTTTCATGTACCCATCCCATTGTTTCCTGGTCCCGTGCGACCTTCACCCATACAGAATCCACACTATCAGCAGGTTGTATCATAAACTCCGCTACCACCAGCCGTTCTCCTTTAAAAACAGGAAGCACATCAACCAATGGTAGTTGCTGTAACATAAGCGAATCTGAAGTAACCTCAAAATTACTGTTTAATGTATAATGCCGTTCCACCAAATAATTGACAGAATCCCTTGTCTTTTGCGGCATATCCTCACTCGAAGTAACAGGTGAAGGATATTGGCAAGCCATCAAAATAGCCAATACCAAAAACAGTAATCCGATGTACTTACTTTTCAGCATAGACTTTCATCTGACAATTCTTACAATCAAACTCTAAACGGAAACGCCTGTTATCCGAGCTAACCAGATAATAAGGTTCCTTATAAGGAGAACGCACTTTATGCCAAGAGGGGCACCATCCCATACTATAACGCAAACAATGCTTGCAAAACATCAATACTGCTTCTTCTGCCGGAGCCTTTTCATAAGCCGGAGCAATACGCTGCACACCATGATTCCTATAGAAGGAAACAGCATCAGCATTCATCACATTTCCCAAATAAGTCAATTCATTCACAGGAAAAGCATGATGCGTTCGAGGCAACTTGTAAATTTCCTGCCGATAGTTAATACGGCGCACTTCCAGCAGTTTCTCTATTCCCTTACGGCGAAGTTCGGCAAGCATAGAAGCCGGAATAAACCAATTGTCCGACCAGTCAATCACTATATCTGATGCTTCAAATGGAGTATTTCCTAACTTTCCAAGTTGTGTACGCAAGTTATCTTCCTGCAGAGTACGGGCACGTTCCTTCTCCCTTTCCAGCACCACACTGACACTGTTATCATCTTCATCAGTCAGAGACAGAGTAAAGCCCCGATTATTCTCAGCCAATTTTAAAATGACAGCAATTTTCCTTTCGGCTGATTTACGCGACATCAACCTCTCAAATTCCTGATCAAAATTACGATAAAGTATCGTACGGGGCTTTATCCGAGGCATCTCCTGAGGAAATAATTTATTATTCTCCACCCGGTTTATGCGAAATCCCTGCAACTTACCAGTCTCATCCAAAAAACAAACACCATCTCCATTATTAAAAGACTTGATTCCGGCTACGGTAAGATAATTACCACGAATTTCCTTCACTGTTCCCATCTCCTCCCCTAAAGACTTGGGAGTATCAAAAGAAAAAATATCCTTATTCCTGTCAAAAAGAAAATAATTAGTAAAACCACGACTGAAACTCTTATCCAATTGAGGTTTGAACTCTAATTTCACTTCTCCCGATGAAGCACGGATATACTCTTTACGACGTTTGAAAATAGTATCCAGCTTCTGGCGATAGTAAGCTGTTACATTTTTAACGTAAGATACATCCTTCAAACGTCCCTCTATTTTCAGGGAAGAAGCTCCGGCATCCAGCAATTGCTCCAACTCTTCGCTCTGATTCAAATCTTTCAGAGACAATAGATGCTTATTCCTTACTATAGATTTACCGTCCGCGTCTATCATATCAAAAGCAAGGCGACAGAACTGGGCACATTCCCCCCGGTTGGCACTACGCCCAAAACAAGCCTGACTAACATAACATTGTCCACTATAGCTTACACACAAAGCACCATGTACAAATACCTCCAAAGGCACATCAGGACAAGCATGATGGATATTTTCTATTTCAACAAGAGAAAGTTCACGAGCCAATACCACCTGACGGAAACCTGCCTCAGCCAGGAATCTTACTTTTTGAGAAGTACGATTATCCATCTGCGTGCTGGCATGTAACGGTATAGGTGGCAGATTCAATTCCAACAATCCCATATCCTGCACTATCAAAGCATCCACTCCGGCACGGTATAAATCCCAAATCATTTTTTCCGTATCTTTCAGTTCCTCATCCTTCAGAATCGTATTCACAGTCACATAGATACGGACATTATATACATGAGCGTACCGCACCAACTCAGCAATATCCTCCAATGAATTCCCCGCAGCCGCACGTGCTCCGAAACGGGGAGCACCAATATAAATGGCATCAGCACCGTGATCAACAGCTGCAATACCGCACTCCAGATTTTTAGCAGGAGCTAATAATTCTATTTTTCGTTGTCTAATCATCGTATCTCGTTTATATCAAACGGGGTTTCCTGATATACATAATAGTTCAACCAATTAGAAAACAACAAATTGGCATGTCCGCGCCAACGCACCACCGGGGCATTGTCCGGATTATCGTCCTTATAATAATTTACAGGCATTTCAATAGGCAACCCTTTCCCCAAATCACGCTTATATTCCGTATCAAGCGTATAAGGAGAATACTCCGAATGCCCGGTAATAAAGAATTCACGCCCATTACGAGCCATAGCCATATAAACCCCAGACTCATCAGACTCAGCTATCAAAGCCAACTCTTTTACTTTCAGAATATCCTCACGGTGTATTTCGGTATGACGGCTATGTGGTACAAAAAACTCATCATCAAAACCACGGAATATGGGCAATCCCTGTACATTGATATGATGGCGGAAAATACCAAACATTTTTTGTTTCAGCGGATATTTGGGAACTCCATAGAAATGATAAAGCCCGGCTTGGGCCGCCCAACAAATATAGAGAGTTGAGGTAACATGAGTACGCGCCCAATCAAAAATAGTAGTAATCTCATTCCAATAATTCACATCCTCATACGGCATCTGCTCTACCGGAGCCCCCGTAATAATCATCCCGTCATATTTCTCGCCACGCATCAAATCAAAGTCATGATAGAATGCTTTCATATGTTCCACCGGCGTATTTTTCGATGTATGGCTTTTCAACTTCATAAATGATATTTCCAACTGCAAGGGAGTGTTGGAAAGCAAACGTACCAAATCCGTTTCTGTCGTTATCTTCAACGGCATCAAATTCAATATCACGATTTTTAACGGACGAATATCCTGTGCACTGGCACGTGAATTGTCTATGACGAAGATATTTTCCTCCTTCAGCAATTCAATAGCAGGTAGTTTATCGGGTAAATTTAACGGCATTTTCTTATCTGTTAATTAGTTGTAAGTGCAAAATTAAAAAAATCCCGCCAAATCTCCTTACTAAACGATCTTTTGGACTAAATTATTTCCTTTCTTGATCGTTTTCAATCAACAAACCTTGATTATTTTTAGATTTTCACTCATATCTTCACAACTTCTGTCTTGATTCCACTTTTTCCCTTCCTTCATTTTATTTATTAACCTCAAATCCGCAACTAAGCCCTTGAACGTCCTTATTGCGTTTACACGTCCTCTCATTACTGAATTTGCAGA
>NZ_JBCOCI010000056.1:0-33624 GCF_040929485.1 Phocaeicola sp. RTP21198st1_B8_RTP21198_201120
GGCATATAATCTATAATTTCTACTTGGTGTCCTTGAGATGTAAGATATGTCATTAAGGCATATGCTTGTAATGAAGCTCCGAAATTATAGACATTATGACAAGTAATTGTTTTGATTTTCATTATTTGTTATGTTTGAGATAATATTTGATTTTCATTGCTAATATTTTATCAGGTAAAGCAAAAAATAAAGAATATTTGTATCCAAAATGTGGATATAATGTTCTAAATACATTGTATCTTATGCTTTTTTTGATAGGATGATTTAGTGGCTCATTAGCATCAAGTGCTTCTTTATAAGGGCGTTCTTCCGAATATAGAGAATCAGAACATAAATTAAAAAGTGTATTACCTGCATTTGTATTGATTAATACCAATGACACCCCTTTATTTATATCTGTAATTTTAGTTGATTTTAATCCCCAAAAATCTCCGATGGTCATATCTGCATTCCTTTCTTTTCTTGCAAAATGACAAGAAAGACAAGAAGGTCGGTACGTAATTCCGTTAAAAAAACCCTTCATATAGAGATCATTACTAAGAGGACGCTGATAGCTAGGTAATATTTGATTATCTTCTATTAGTGAGAAATTGTATTGTGAATTGCTGCGAAAATTAATTTGTTTGATACGTTTTTTGAGGATATTTGAAGGAATACTTTCCTTTAAAAATTTGCATGAAGGAACTCCATGGCATATTAACTCTACAGTAAATAAATTAGGATGTTTGGAAAAACGTGCTTTTATGCCAGCTATTTGGCAAGGAGTGCCAATAAAAAGTACATTCTTTTGAGTTTTTAAATCTTCATCTATTTTGGTATATGTTTCATGAATTTCGCTTTGAACATATTTAGACCCTCTTAAACGAAGAATATTTTCAATAGTTGTACATCTAATGTGGCAGATGTTGAAAGGAGGAGTAAAAGCGCATCCGTAAATTATACCATTGTTTTTAATGAATTCTTGAGCTAATAAAGTACCTATTCCACCAGAAGTGCTTTCTATTCGTTTTTTTTCATCTTTCCAATAGCAAGCTATTATTTTTTCGGGAATTTTGTATTCTTGTTTATGTAGCAAAGGACATTTTTTTTCACACAAATTGCATTCAATACACTTATTATGATCTATTTTAGGATATAAAAATCCATATATATCTTTTTCCATTGTGATTGCATGCTGTGGACATACAGCAAAACAAGTTGCACATCCTGTACATTCTTTATAAGAACATAATGTTGGCATAGAAATATTTAGATAGATTTAAAAATAGAAATTAAGCGTTTCTCATATGTTTCAGGTGTTAATGCTTGAGAATATTGAAAAGTTTTTAGTGAAAGTTGGTCTCTATATTTGCTGTTCTCTAAAATAGAGGTAACACTATCTACAATAGCATTAACATTTTGTATTGGTATGTATATAGCAGGGAAAGCTTCTAAGTCAGTTCCGGCGCATTCTGTTGTAATAATGGGGCAACCACAACTTGCAGCTTCAATAACAGTTCCTGCAAAACCTTCTGAAAGTGTAGGAAATACATAGGCTTCCGCTGTTCTATATTCTTCTTTTAATTCAGAACTTGTAAGAGTACCTATAAAATTTAAATCTTTGAAAACTGCTATGTCTTTGTATTTATTATCAATAGAACCTATAATTCTAAAATCTAAATCTGTATATTTTTGTTTTAATATTGTCGCTGCTTTTGCACAATATATTAATCCTTTCCTTACAGGATCATTACCAACCCAAATAATTTTATGTTTTATAGGACGATAATTATAATTTGTTTCTTGGATACTGGTAGGATAGGGTAATAAGAATGCTTTTTTAGGATTAAATTCGGGATATGCCATCATTGCCTTTAATACGTATTTTGATGGAACTGTATAATAATCGGCAGTTTGTAACATTTGGCTTACATATTTTTCTCTTATGGCAATACGATCCTCATATTGTTTCTTTATTCCACGTATGCAAGAGTATTCTGGATATTTGTTTACTTCATTTAATAGGAAATTGAAAGAAATAGGATTTTCGTATATGTCTACAACAACAGTTTTGCCTTGTTTTTTAGCGTATTTGATAAACCCTAAATTTTCATAATACATATTATAAATGCAATCGGCTTCATTTATGATTTTTTTGTGTTTGCAAAAAAAATGATCTAATGTGAAATATAAAATTTCATTTAGTAATTCAGTATTTACATTTTTTTTAAATAATAGTTTTAAGGTTGGTTTGTCTGATGCTTTGATATATGACTGGGGTATTTGAGGGAGTCTTAAACATAAACGCTTAAAAATTGTTTTTTTGATACCTAGTCTTATGAATAAGTAGGATAGTTTGCCTAAAAAAGTATATCTATATGAATCAGTGAATAAGGCCTTCAGTATATTATTTTCGTAGAAGGTTTTAGGGATTGTATATCGGTGCCTAGCGCCAATCTGTGATACTATTATATTTTTTGCCATAATATAAAAAGATTAAACAATGAATTTGGTACTTGCTTTTATTTTTTTACGTTCAATAGAATAGTAGCTTAGTGGATAAATAATAAGGAAAATAAAAATTAATCGTGTATATAAATAGTCTACTCCATGAGTAAAAATTAGTGGTACGGTAGCTATAATTGACAGATAAATGAATAGACATATTTGAGACTTACATATTCTTCGCCAAAAATATCCATATAAATATCCGATAATTCCAAATAGGAAGAACCCTAAATAGGAGAAACATTTGAAGGCTGAATAATACCCTGTCATGGTTGTAATGTTGTATGTTAATTTTTGAATTGTAGATTTATCATTTACTATGTTTAACTTTAAATTCTCTTTAGCTTCTTCCCCTACTAATCTTCGGGGAATATAGTTTTGTATAAAAGTATCCCATATACTTGTACCATAATCCATTTGTCCTGTTTCTTTTAGATACCTTATTCCCTTTGCTGCATTTCCTAAATCCATTCCGACTGTGATGTCTTTTTGTATAAAAGAAGTTTTGAATGCTTCCCATAAAACTAGTTCTTGGGTGGGATTATTTTCATTGTTGGAATTTCCTACTAAGATATGTCTTATGACTGTTATACTAGCATTTAGCATTGCTCCAATTATTAGTATTGTAAATATAGATTTAGAAATAAGTTTGTGTTTTTGAGGATATTTCATACTAAGGATAAAAGAAATGGTAATGAGAAGAAACAGGCTTTCTCCTCGTGAACCTTTTATGAAGAATGCAAAGTAAATAAGAGGAACTAAAGTGCAGATAATGAGTAGATATAGATATTTGCTTTTATTTTTGCGAAAGATGAAAGTAACAATAGCACAAAATGCATATTGAGAAAAATTCTTTAGATTTGCTTGTATTACATTATCACTACCTTGAAAAGTGTCATTCCATAGGGTCATTGAATACAAACCAAGTATAGTGAAAATAAATAATATATATTTAGACTTTCTATAATTTATGCTTGAAAAGAAACTAGATGTAATTTTTTGCTTTTTTGCAATTTCAAATCCTAAAATAAAAGTAAGGTTACATGTGGCCATTATTATTCCCAAATCTCGGATAAGATATTTCTCGTAAAAAGGAGAAATATATATAGAGGATAGTTGAGGAAGTAAAACAAATATGCTAGTATAGGCCATCAAGAAAGGAGCTTGGAAAATGCCAAGTTTCTTCTTGTAATAATAAATTAATATTATTATATTAATTATAAGATATAAATAGAACCAAACACCCATATTGTACGATAATGAAGTTAATGACTTGTGTCGAGCCACGGTGCTATTGCATGTGGAGCAGAGGAGAAGTAATACTGAATGATATGATTGAGATAATCTCCAATTATGTCTGGATGAATTTTATTATTCGCCCATTTTTGTATGCTTTGTCTATTTTCAATAGATAATGGACCTTCAATAAAAATTTGTTTCATAATTCCATTTAATGAACTCAATTTAGATCCATCAAAAACATATCCTAAGTGTGAATCTATTAGTGGAAAAATAGATGCACCACAGTCTTTGCTTACAAGAACTTTGCATCCAGATTGCAGTCCTTCGTTAACTACAGCTCCCCAGCCATCGTATAATGAAGGTAATATTAGGTAGTCTGCATTTAACATTGCATTCCGAACCTCTTTATAATCTCTTTTACCGTGATAATGTATATTAGTGGAATTTGATATTTTTTTTATAAGTAATTTATCTAATGTCCAAGAACCGTAAATATCAAAAATAAACTGTTGGCTAGAATAATTTTGCATGTATTCTACAAAAGGAATTATGTTTTTTCTTTTATCAATGGCACCAACGTAAATAAATCTTATAGTGTTATTTTTTTTTGTGACTTCTAATTTTGTAGGAAATGTTATGTAGGAAAATTGGAATAATTTGTGTGGTGAAACTAACATTCTTTTGAATGTTCTTTGGGCATTAAGTCCTGTTAGTCCATAACCTTTAATCTTTTTTCTGTATGTAAAATGTAGATATAAGAACCATTTTATAGCATTTATTTTACCTTTTAAACCTTGAGTTTGGAAAGATTCTTGTGGCAAAGAAAATACATTATATCCTTTTTGGCATAGAATTTTTAGGGCTTTGTTATTTAGGCTTCCTTGTTTTAGTGCTGAATTAATGTGAAGAGAATTTTCAGTTTTTCTTTTGGAAATGATTTTATAAATGTCATCTATATTTTCGCATTTAATAAGGTTAACGTTGGCTGATAGGTCTGAAGGAATGCGTTCTTCTCTTTTTTGCTTAGTTGGAAGAATAATGGCCCAAACTTCATAATATCTTGAAATTGATTTAGCTAGTTCGTAGCAATGGGTGGTTACCCCTCCCCAAAAAAAAATACTTTTTATCATATTGTTTTACGGTTTTCTTTGGTTGATATTTTATATATTGTCAGTATATAATGTAATAGATTTATTGTTTGTAGTATGATAATTTAAACAACTTTTTATTTATAGTAATAAGTGTAATTCTTTTATTTGTGGAAGATGATTTTATTTATTTGTTGCTTTGCTAGTGATATAGGGGAATAAAAGAAAGAGGAGGCTGTGTCATTAGTAAGTATCATTGCTCTTTTTATGACATGATAGCATAAAAGTAAGTCTAATGCTAATTGAGAATAAACGAACACTTCAATATCTTTATAAAATTGTATTAATGTTATAGATAGTACTAGTGCTAATATTGAACTTGAAAAAAGATAACTGCAAAATTGTACATGTTTATTGGTAGCAATCATAACAACATTACTTGTGTCCCATAAGTTGCGAATAATGGTTAAAAAGCAAAATGAAAAAGCTAGAGAATAGTCAAATGCTATTTTATTATTAGTCCAAATTTCATAAATAGTCTTTCCAAAGATCATGATAAATATCGTTATGATTATTGTGAGCGGAAAAGCTATGGAGAAAGCCTTTCGATGTAAATTACGCATTCTATTAATATCATTTTTTCCATAAGCTATTGAATATTCAGGCCAAATAGAGGATTGTATAATATTAATAATCTTTCTTACAAAAGATGTAAGTGTTCGGATTGTATTATAGCCTACCATAGCTTCAACTCCTAGAAATTTGTTGACAAGAATGGTAAAACCCTGATAAATCATAATATTGGAAATTGGATATCCCATAAATGCTAATGATGGAAAAAGTAATTCTTTAAATAATTTTGTATCATGATATTTCCATTTAGGGGTATATGGAAATAAAGACTGAATTTTGATGAATTTGTAGAGTACAATACAAATGTCTGATATGACAAACATATATGCAATATAAATCATAGAGTGAAATATTACTATACCAGATATAATAGCTATTAGATTTAATATTATATTAATCTGTCCAATCAATATTGCTTTATATGCTTGGGAGGTTGCACGATATATAGAATCTAAAACGGTACCAATCATTTTTATGAATACACTTAATGTCATTAATAAAAATACACCTTGTGCTATTGCTTCGCTAACGGTATGTAATCCTAATCCCGTTTTTATATTCCATAAAAATAGATAAGTAATACAACCCAATAGACTTAGGATTCCAACAAAAAAGATTAGTAATAAATTATTTGTTAATAACGAGCGACAAGTTTCGTATTTTTTTTGAGCATAGTCTATAGAAAATCTATTTTGTGTAACAGAATTTAATCCTGCATCTGTCATTCCAAAAATGTTAGCTATCGCCGTCAGTAATATCCAATCTCCATATTCTTCAACACCCCAAAGGGTAAGAAAAAATGGAACAATAAGGATTTGATTACATAATTGTACACTAAATCCAAATCCACTTGCAAGAAAGTTTTTTCTGATAGGGGTCTTAAGATTCATTATTTTTATTGAATATGAAACTATTAATATTTACTTGTATATATTCTTTAATTATGAGGTGAAAAAAACTGTTTATCAACTAATGGATATTGTTTAACATTAGTCATTCTTTTCTTAGAGTTTTATATTCTAAGTGTGAGCGTTACCTCCTGTTCTCTTATTACTATTATGGATCAAACGTTTTTTTTATAAATTGCTAGATGACAGAGAAAATCTCATTCAAAGTGTATGACAAAAAAATGTATTTATTTTTGTAATATTCTTTTTCATTCTTTCCATACGGAAAAACTAATGTGAAGAACTGGAAATGATATATCTCTATTTTCTTAATAGTCGGAATATGTGGACTTCCAGATAATCGGAAACTTTTATTTCATCTTCTCCACAAACCCCACCGGCATATCAACCCCCGCACATCCCAACAAATCCAGTCTCACCACCACTTTCGCCTTTCCATCCACTTCCACCAATTCTCCTTCCAGTCCCTTTAGCGGACCTTTGACCACTCGTATCAATTCTCCCGGAACCAATGGTGCGGCACACATCTCCACCGCCTCGTCCGAATAATCCAGCATAAATTTGAACCGTTCCATTTGCTCGTCCGGAATCACCGCCGGAGTATGTTCGCCATGCAGCACCATATACCGGCTGATGGCCGACAGTGTGAGCACCTGCGAACGTTCCGCCACATCCACATGGACAAAAATCATCATAGGGATAACCACCCGTTCTATTTTCTTTTTCCGGTAAGTCCATTGGCGGATTTCTTCTTGTACAGGCAGGAAGTTTTCTATATTCATTGCAGTCAGCCGTTCGGCCGTCTTCTTTTCGTGGTGAAGGCGGACATACGCCACTAGCCATTTTTTCATATTCGGAGGAAGGAAAAGTAATGTTAGATGTTCTAAAAATTGAAAGAAATGATGCCTCTTAAGCACGCTACGCTGTTACCTGTGTCATTCCCAGGTAAGCTTGTCGTTAAATTCTGATGCAAATATAGACAATATTTTACGATAACAAGCTATTTGTTCGCAAAAAATGAAAAAATTAACAAGAATAATACATTTATTCCTACTTTTGTACTTTTTATATTTTAAATCATATTAACATCATGGAAAAATCAAGATTTATAAGAAAAATAATGGCAGATTGCAGTTCTTTCAGGAACTGGAGATAGTAATGGTGAAATATCGCCTGTCCGGTGAAGGATACACCGATGAGGAAATGAGGGTTTTGAAACACATGTGTAAGGATACACTGGCTGATATAAACGAGTTTATGCGGAAAAAGGAGGAAAAGAAGAAGAAAGAACGGAAAGAGAAGAAAAAGAGGAAAGAAAGGAAATAAGGAATAAAATGTAAAAAAACACTAAAAGGAAGTCTCCCGGTTATTTGTACACTTGTGTAATGAATGGGGGTTGTAAATCAATACTTTATGTTTGGTTAGTGTACAATTTTAACTTTTGATTGTATGGGTTTGCAATATACTTTTGCTTTCATGGTGGAGGGAAATGCCCTCCTTTTGATAATTTAAATTCATACATGAATGGTTTATACCGATTTATGCTCTTTCTATTTCTCGGTGTTCGATGAACATGCCGTGGATATGACATTGAAAGAGTTTGTGGAACTTCTGCGTGGCGAACGTTGGAAAGCGCAAGTGGAAGAGTATCAGCGCCTGAAGGCTTCGGGCAGGGAGACAGAGGCCAAGAAATTAAAGAGAAAACTGGCCGCGCTGGTGATAGCCGGGCGTTGCGAAGGGAGCCATGCCGAAACTAATCTGAAGCAGTGGAGCGGGGACGCCATGCTGGATGTGGATAAATGTAACGGCCGTGTGTCTGAGTTCTTGCAGGTCTTGAAGGACACTCCTTGGGTGAAGGCGGCATGGCGCAGCGTTTCGTACGACGGGCTGAAGCTGGTGGTGCGTGTGGAAGCAGAGAGTGTGGACGAGTATCGTCTGGCATACGCGTTGGTGGCATGGCACGTGGCGCAGCTTCTTGCCTTTCCCTGTGACATGAGTTGCAAAAATCCCACCCGTCCTTGCTTTGCGTCGTATGATCCGGAAGCTTTTTTTCGTCCGGATACCGAAGTTTTTCCCTGGCGCCGCTTTGTGACGGAGCATCCCGACAGGGTGGGGGAGATTCTGGCAGAGTTGAAAGTGAAGACCCCGGCAAGTGCATCCAAGCCTCTCGTTGCGGCTTCGGGCATGCTGCACACATTCTTCAACGAGTTCTTGGCGCAGAATCCCTTTGTGGATGGCAAAAAGAATGAGTTTTTGTTGAAGCTGGGACGTATCGCCCGCTATAAAGGAGTGGGGGAAGAAGAGTTGGTCCGGCTGAAAACGCTGGCGGTGGAAAGGCTGGCGGGTATGGGGTGTGCCGCCGGGGATATACCTCCGCGCATAGACTCCGGATACCGGTATGCCGACATGAACAAGGGCCCCGAAACACCTGCTTCCAGGGCTCACAAGGCTCAAGGCTCACTTAGGCGGTATTCTGATTCCGGCGAAGAGGGTGAAGAAGCTGAAATAGAGAAACTTGAGGCTGACAAATTGCGCCGCAATGTTCCGTGTCTTCCGGATGAGCTGTTCGACCGTTTGCCCGACTTTTTGAAGCGTGGTTTGACACACGTCCGCAACAAGCGCGAGAGGGATATTCTGTTGCTCTCCATGATTACCAACATCAGCGGTTGTCTGCCGGGGGTGAGGATGAATTATGGAGGAATGGTTTATTCCGCCGATCTCTACCTGGTGGCTTTAGCCGGTTCGGGCAGAGGAAAAGGGGTGATGCAACTGGCGGCAATTCTGCCCGCAGCCATTCAGGAGTATTACGATGAATTGAACAGGAAGGATGAGCGTGAGTACCGGCAGAAACTGCTGAAGTGGAATCTGGAGGAACGGCTTGCCGCTCAGGAAAAGAGGGTTCCCGATTTGGACCAATGCCCGGAGATGCCGGTGGAACGCATCCTGAAGGTGGCTCCCAATATTTCGAAAAGCCAGTTGATATTGGCTTTGGAGGCGGGTGGATCGGTCGGCTTGGTGATGAATGCCTCCGAGCTGGATATGATAAGTTCTGCCATGCACCAGGAGTATGGAAAACATGATGATGTGATGCGTGCCGCCTCCCAGCACGAGGAGGTGTCTTCTTATTTCAAGACGGATCACCGGCTTGTTATTGTGAGTGATCCTCATCTGGCATTATGTGCTTCGGGTACTCCCGCCCAGTTGCATAAATTTATTTCTTCGCTGGAGAATGGGATGTACAGCCGTGTGGCTTTCTATGTGGGACAGGCCCCCTGGGAGTATAAGTCTGCCAATCCCGGCAAAGTCCGGCTGGATATGCGCGCTTATTTCAAAGGGATGGGCGAGGAGCTGCTGCGTATGTTTATCTTTCTCTCCGGATCGTCTACCGAGGTGATTTTCACCGAGGAACAATGGAAAGAGCATACGGAGCGTTTCAGAACGTATCTGCGTGAGGTAGTGGCGGAAGATGATGATTCTCCGGGTGCTATTGTGCTGCGCCACGGACTGATGATGTCTCGTATTGCCATGGTGCTGACTGCATTGCGTAAGTGCGAGCCGCAATGGAATACATCGGAGTGGAAATGTTCGGATGAGGATTTCCGTACGGCCATGCAGATAGTGGATGTGTTGCTGGAACACAGTTTGCTGCTTTCCACTTCCATGGATGATACTGCCGGAAGAATCAGGCCGGTAAAGGCTTTTTTCAAACTGCGTCCCATCTTGAGAACAATGCCGCGTGAGTTTACATATTCGGAGCTGATGGCGGCTGCCAATGAAGCAGGGTTGCCTACAGCATCCGTGAAACGTTATTTGTTGCGTTTGGTGTATTATCAAATCGTTGAGAAAGAGGATGGTAAGTATAGAAAGACCGGTAAGTCTTGGCCTAAATTACCGCCTAAGTGAGCCCTGAGCCTTGTGAGCCTAAAATACTGGTAAAAAAGGTCCTGTTGTTTTCAAAAAACAACAGGACCTTTCCGGTAAAACAACAGGGGATTTTAAAAAAACAACAAGGTCTTTCGAAGTAAACAACAGGTCCTTTGGGAAGCGTATGTCCTAAGGCTCTCCCAGATGCCTCACTATGATTGCCACTTCATGCTTCAGAAAGCTGTGGCGGAATTTGTTGTAGCCCGCTTCGTTTAATTCTTCCTGCAGCAGCATATTTCTCCGCATCCAGCGATATAGGGTTTGCAGGGCTGCCGCAGCGGTCCGTCCGGGGCTATATAATTCTGCCAGTTCCGCTTTGTCATACGCTCTGATAATGAATGCTTTTTCTTCTTGGTTCATGTTCTTTTATCTGTTTTGATTATAGAGTAAAGATACACAAAATGTCCTTGTTTTCCTACTCTGCCTGTAAGTTATTCTCGACATTTCTCGACAATGTTCTACGGCTCTCTACCAATGTCGACACAGGGCTTCCGCTTCATCGTATCTTTGTAGTGTAATCAAAAGTCAATCATAGCCGGCTTAGTGATTAATAGTTGATTGTCAGTGTGTTTCTTAATTTAAAAGTTTTAATTTTTAATTTTAAAAGTATGGGAAGAACAGTTTCTTATTCGGTAGTAAAGCGTAATAATCCGCTTGATCAGGATGCGGTGCCTAAGTTTTATGCACAAGCTCAGGCCAATGGCCATGTAGAGATTCGCGAAATGGCGGATCGTATTCAGAAGACCTGTACGGTGACGCGTGCGGATGTAATGGCTGTGCTTGTTGCTTTGGAGGATGTGATTATGGAGGCTCTGGAAGGGGGTGAGATTGTAAGGCTTGCCGATCTGGGCACTTTCCAGATAGGTCTGAGCGGAAGAGGTGCGGAAACGGAGGATACGTATGATGTGTCGATGATTAGAAAAGCGCGTATCAATTTCCGTCCGGGTATTGCGCTAAGCGGTATTCTGGCAGCACTGAAATATACGAAAGTGGATAAATTGCCGGTGAAAACGAAGGAGGAGCAAAAACCTGCTTAAGTAGGTGGCGGACAAGTGTTTAATTTAAAAAAGACTGTAGAATGAAAGGTAAATCTGTTTGGAGCACTATTTTGAAAGTGGTGATTGCAGTAGCTACGGCTATTGCGGGTGTAGTAGGAATCAGCTCGTGCATAGGAGGATGAGAGTGATTAATCTGATTGTTGTCCACTGTTCCGCCACAAAGGCGGACAGGGACTTTACCGAACAGGATTTGGAGGTGTGCCACCGCAGGCGTGGAATGAACGGACCCGGATATCATTTTTATATCCGTAAGAACGGGGATATAAAAACAACCCGTCCCATAGAGAAAATCGGGGCGCATGCGCGTGGGTATAATGCGCAGAGTATCGGGATATGCTATGAGGGGGGAGTCAGCGAGCGGGGCAGGCCGGCGGATACGCGGACGGTGTGGCAGAAACATTCATTGCGTGTACTGGTCAGGGCGTTGCTGGTGGATTATCCCGGTTGCAAGGTTTGCGGTCATCGGGATTTAAGTCCGGATTTGAACGGAAATGGTGAGATAGAGCCTGAGGAATGGGTGAAACAGTGTCCCTGTTTTGATGTTTCAAAAGAAAAGTATAGTAAATAATATTTATATATTAAAACATAATAAGACTAATTCTCTTCTGAATTTGTTAAAATATTAACGTTCTAGAAAGAGGATTAGTCTTATTTTATTATGTAATTAATTTTGAAATTACTTTTTGTTTACATTTTCTGCGCCGTATCCATAGCCGTAACCGTATTTTTTACCATATCCGTAATACTTGCCATACTTGCCGTATCCATAGTAATATCCGTACTTTTTTTTCTTCATGTCCAGTCCGTTGATAATGGTACATAGGTTGGGCAGTTTTTTCTGTTCGCCCAGTTCGTTGATTAAAGTATAATCTGCCTTGTGGGTGTAGTCTGCCCGGCACACATAGATGCTGGCATTGGCTACTCGCGAAATCAGTTGGGTGTCGGTCACCATGCCGATGGGGGCGGTATCCAGAATGATATAGTCAAAATGCTTTTTCAGTATGTCGATAGCCTGAGGCAAAGATTCACGTGCCACCAATTCGGTCGGGTTGGGAGGGATAGGACCTCCGGGCAGAATGGACAAGTTAGGATTGATGTTTGAAACTTGTACCAGCGACATCAGGTCGGTATGTTCCGGATTAGCGAGGAACTGGCTGATGCCTTGTTCCTTGCGTGACAATTGGAAAGCTTTGTTCAGACCCGGCTTGCGGATGTCAAGCCCCACAATCACAATTTTCTTTCCTAATAAAGCCAGACTGACAGCCAGATTGGAAGCGATAAAGGTTTTGCCTTCTCCTGTAGTGGTGGAGGTAACCAATATAACTTTCTCGTTACTCTTCATCATATAAAGTACATTGGTGCGTACATTACGGAAAGTTTCGGCCATCAGGTCGTTTTGGTTTTCGTGTACTACAATGGCTCCCTCCGAAGATTTATTTTCAGAGAAAGGTACGTCACCGACTATAGGAAGGGATGTGATTTTTTCCACATCGGCACGTCCTTCTATCTTGTATTTAAAAAGCTCGATGATATAGATCACGGCAACCGGCAGAGCGACGCCTAGAATCAGTGCTACCAGATAAATCATCTTTCCTTTGGGAGATACGGGGATGGCATCTGCCAGTGCTTCGTCTACTATGCGGGCATTGTTGGCGGTAGATGCCAGAGTGATGGCATTTTCTTCACGCTTTTGCAGCAGCATCAGGTAAAGTCCTGCTTTGATTTCCTGTTGGCGCGAGATACTGACTAGCTGGCGTTCCTGTCCCGGAGCATTGGTGATGCGTCCGGCATATTTGCCTGCCTGACGTTCCAGATCCGCCTGGGTGATGGCCAAGCCTCTTTGCACGCTGTTGATGGTGGTCAGTACATTGCTGCGCATGGCGCGGATGCTGGCATCCAGATTGACTACCACCGGGTTGTTTTCCTGAGAGGAGCGGAGCAGGCGCTTGCGTTCCAGCAGCATCTCGTTGTAGCGGTTGATCAGTTCGGTCAGTCCGGTATCTGTCAGGCCTACATTGACAGGAAGTACTTCGTAGGCATGGTCCGGATTGTTGGCATAGCTGGCCAGGAATTGTACCAGCCGGAGCTGGGTGCTGTTTTCAGCACGTTTTTTTTCGTATTCCGAGTTTTCACTCAATGCCAGTTGGGCGTCGCTTTTCAAGTCGGTCAACCCGGCATCGCGCTTGAAGGTTTCCAGTTCTTGTTCCGTGGTTCCCAGTTCACCGTTGATGATATTAATACGTTCATCAATAAATTCTGCGGTCTTGGTAGCCACTTCGTTTTTATCGTCGTTGGCATCCCGGTTGTAGATTTCCACCAGTTTGTTGATAAAATCCATACCACGTTGCGTATGCGTGCTCTTTACAGAGATCTGTGCGATAGTGGTGGATTTGGAAGTAGGCTCTATGCTCAATGCTCCCCGGTAGCTGCCGGCCACACTGCGGGGGGAAGAAACGGTAGCCATGATTTTTTGCTCGCTTTTTGCGATTGTCGAATCAGCCGGGGTGAAGCTGAAAGTCCCCGACGGAGTGGTCAGCAAGGCAGGCAGTTTGTCGAATTGCTTGCTGTATTCCTGTTCTCCTATTGTGATCTTCACATTCAGTTTATTGCTCGGTTGCAAAGTCAGGTTGATATATGCCGGAGCAGGGAGTTTCTGAGCTTCTTCAGGGGTAATCCATACTTTGACAGGGGAACTTTTGTAAAGTTCTATATCATGAAAACTACTTTTTGCCGCATAGCTGATGTAAAGATCCAGTTCTTCCACTACTTTCTTGATAAGCGTGCGCGATTGCAGGATTTCTACCTCATTGTCAAAATTGTTGATGGAAGAATAAAATCCCAAGTCTTCCAAGTCGGCCATGCCGCTGCTTGCTTTGCTGTTTTTGTCATTGTCTTTGATGATGACGGACGCCGAGATGTTGTATACCGGCGGGGTGTAACGCAAATAAAGCCAGGCTCCTGCCATGCATAACAGAATGCATGCCACGAACCAAGGCCAATGAATGGTATATTTAAAAAGAACCGCTTTAAAATCAGTCTTTTCTTCTTTTTCTTCCAGATAGAGGTCGTCGTATAAATCTTCTTTCATAATTCTGTTTATTTGGCAATGGTTACTATCAGGCTGACGAGTGAGACAAGGGTTCCCACTACAGAGAACCAGATTGTAGTACTGTTGCTGATTCCTGCATTTTTGGCTTTGGTCTTATTGGGAGTGACATACACTACATCATTCTGCTGGAGGTAGTAGTAAGGAGATACGATGATGTCGGCATCGTTCAGGTTCAGCGGGATAACCTGGCGGTTGCCTTGCGCGTCTTCACGGATCAGTTTCACTTTGTCGCGTTGTCCGTATACGGTCATGTCCCCTGCCATAGCCAGTGCTTCCATGATATTTACTTTTTCATTGGTGATGGTGAATGTACCGGGGCTGGCAACTTCTCCCATCACAGAGATTTTGTAGTTTGCCATGCGTACATTTACAATAGGGTCTTCTTTGATATAGGTCTTCAGTTTCTCCTTTATCATATTTTCCGCCTGGCTTTTGGTAAGGCCGCCGATGTGCAGTGTTCCCAAAACAGGGAAATCAATGTTTCCGTTATTGTCTACCAGATACTGTTGTAAAGATGGTTGGCTGGTAAGGTTTTTGCTGTTTGCCGTGATGGGGGTGGCTACCGTCAGATTAAAGGGAATGGCGGCATCGGGATCGCTGGTATTCACCGTGATAGTCAGCAAATCTTTAGGCATGATGTGTGCATCATACAAGGGTGTTTTGACATTTGCCATGTCCAGATACTCGGACCCTTGCAGGTAAGGTACTTTTTTGTAGGCGCTGCAACTACATAGTAGTAGTGAAACCAGCGCGAATAGGGTAAGTTTCAATCTTCTCATTTTTTGGCTCTCTATTAATTTTAATTCTCTATTTTGAACTTAATAAGCTTGCTTGTCTTTGCGTAGCACATTTGCCACGGTTTTGTACATGATATAAAGGTCGAGCAGGAAAGACCAGTGCTCCATATACCATATATCGGCTTTCACACGTCCTTCCATGTCTTCCAGCTCACGGGTTTCGCCACGGAAACCGGTCACTTGCGCCCATCCCGTGATACCGGGTTTGATGAAATGGCGGACCATGTATTTATTGATTATCTTGGAATATTCTTCCGTGTGTTTCAACATGTGAGGGCGTGGTCCTACAATGGACATATCTCCCAGCAATACATTGATGAATTGCGGAAGTTCGTCAATATTGGTCCGGCGCATGAAATCGCCGAATTTGGTTTTTCTAGGATCATTGAGGGTAGCCTGTAAGGTGTCCGATTCCTTGTTCACTTTCATAGAACGGAATTTATAACACCAGAATTCTTTATTATTCAATCCATTACGTTTCTGACGGAAGAATATGGGGCCCGGAGAAGTGATTTTAATGGTCACTCCTACAATAAGGAATATAATGGGGAACAATGTGCATAAAAAGAGTAATGAGAAGGCTACATCGAATATACGTTTTATCAGCCTGTTTTCTATTTTTCCCAAAGGTTCCTTGCGGATGCTGAGAATAGGGACACTGCCTATCATTTCAAAGTACATACGGTGGCGCAGGTAGTTGCGCACATTGGGTACACTGTAGAAATGTATCAGGTTGTTTTCGCAATAATTAATGACCGGCACGATACATTCGCTTAATGCTGAGGGCAGGCAACAATAAAGTTGGTTCACTTTGTTTTTTGTCAGGTAATCAATGGTTTGCTCCGGCTTTCCCAAATAAGTACAACTGGCAGGGAACTTGGCATTGGGGGTTGTGTCGAAGTATCCCAGTACCCGGTATCCGGTAGTGGCGTCGGAGGTCATTTCATGATAAAGTTCGGCTATATTTTCGGTGCTTCCCAAATAAAGGACGGTACGGAAATTACCTCCGCGGCTTCTGTATAGCTGTATGCAGAAACGGAAAAGCAGACGATAGAAAGTGATGCAGAGGAAAAGTAGAATGAAATAATAGACAAAAAAGCGATTGGAGTATATTTCAAGTTCTGATAGTACAATTAAGCTTGTTGACAATAAGGAGAAATAAAAAACGTTACGGAGTGCCCGGAATACAATTTGATCGGCACGGGCTCCTCGTCGATGTAATATGACACCTCCTGAGATAGTGCACGCAAAATAGCATACGCTGAATAGAGTTAGAATTTGGGGTAAAGTGCCACTGTAGGCCCTCTCCCCAAACAACTCGTTCCATATTGAATTAAATGAGATGAAAAGTACATTCAGAATGACTAAATCTCCTAGAATGACTGCTAATTTAAGTGCTTTATTAAATCTCTGAACTTGTATCATAGGTTAAATTTTTTAGATGTCAGATCTATATTATGTTTTTAAAAGGTGTGTTTTAAATATGTCACTTTTTTTCTTTTTAATATCCTTCTGTTACTTCGTAAGTAACAGAACGTGAATTAATGGATTAGTTGTATAATTAATATTCTGTCGTTTTATAAATATATATAAGAGATAACTATGTGAAATATAGTGAATTTATTGCATTGCGTTAATAGTAAAAAGCGCAATGTGTGTTGTTGTATTTCTTTGTTCTCCTTCGATTTGATAATTGTTCATATTATTATTACTTTTTATCTATTATATAACCTTTTTAATTAAAATCTAGAAAAAAGCTGTGCCTTTATTTGTTTGCTATCAGTTAATTGTCTATTTTTGCCCTCCAAATAAGTTCTGTTACTTACGAAGTAACACAATATAAATCTATTGATAATTAGAATTTTATATATTTATACTCTCTTTTTCCCATTATTTGAAACGTATAGAATTATCGCATCATTAGCTTTCTTTATTTCTTCATTCTTGAAATTTTTCAAATATGTTTCTGTAACTTTCACTGACGAGTGTCCAAAAGCCTCACATATTAATTGTTCGGAGAAATTACAATATTTGGCAAGGGTGGCCCAGGTATGCCGGGTAGTGTATGAACTGACCTTGGTTGCCACTCCGCATTTTTTCGCCAATCTGCCTAAATTGTAATTCATGGTTCGTAGTGCCTGCTGATACTCTGTATATAGATCCTCTCCGGTTTTTGTTCCACTGAGGATGGGAAAAAGGTAGGGAGAGTCCTGATTGGTATTTTGATATTTGTTTATCAGCTTCATTGCTGTTATCGGAATATCAACAATCATTTGCCCACCTGTTTTATATCGGCGATAAGAAAGTGTGTTGCCTTTCAAGTCGCTTTTGTGAAGATGGGCCAGATCAACAAAGGGCATTCCGCGTAATTGAAACATTAAATTAGCCCAAACTCTGCATCGTATCAAATCTTCCGGTAGTTTCTTTAGAGGAACCTCGTTTAGTAACTTGTTTATTTCTTCTACTTCCAATGCGCGTTTTATATCGTTTTTCACGCCGGTGTAGACATGATGAAATAAACGGGAATTCTCGGTTATTATTTTTTTATCCACTGCTTTGTTATAAGTTGCACGCAATGTCCGCATATAGGTGGAAACAGTATTCCAACTTAGTTGCTTGTCACGCAGGTAGGTTTCAAATTCTTTCAGATTGGCTCTGTTGAGCTGGTGAAAGTAAATAACCTCACATCCACAAAATTCACTGAATGCGTTCAAGGTGCTTTGATAAATGTGAGCCGTACCATAACGTTTCTCGTCTTTCAGTTCATCAATCGTTTTGTTCATAAACTCGTTGAATTTTTTTTTATTTCTCATAATGTTCCGTTTTATAGATTTTACAAAATAAGTTGTTTTCTTAACGGAATCGAATATAGGTTGAAATGTTCGAATTAGAAAGGTTATTTATCTAATTCTGCATTATTTATACGTATCATCCATCCGTTTACTTTCATTTGTAAACATATATAAGGTTGCTGCGGATCATTTGTTGAGTCAAGAAAAAATATCAGATTATAGCGGTCTTGCCTGTCAAGATATTCTTGTGGAGGCATATAGGTTGTCTCGACATTACGTGACAGGAGCAGATATTGTGTAAGCGGAATATCGAAAATCTCTTTTCCACTAGGTTGATAGATTAACCGTAGACGGGTATCGTCATTTTCCATCAGTCTCAATGTATTCATTCCGGCATGCACTACCTGTATGTCTTCCAAATTGGCGCTTTCTTGCATAAAGGGGAGATAACAGGTGGAAACGGAGTCTATCGGAGTGTTCCAATGATCCATGCATCCGTTGCCGGCAGTCAGTTCCAGACGGAAATCATCTGTATCCAGCGGGACGGCCGACTGACTTTGCAATATGCAGCTCAGAATATTCGTGTTTTTAGTAAGAGAGAGAGCCAAAACCTGATATTCGCCGCTGATATGCACGTTGTCCAGCCGCCCGTGGAATAGAGATGAAAGTTTTTCGGATTGTTCTCCCGCTTCATTGCGTAATAGTGTCAGTGAAGTGGGAGTATGTTGATAATGCGAGTCCGACAAACCTGCCCAAACCAGAAAGGTATAATCTCCCTGAGGCAGGGAGGGGACTTGGATTATACATTCATTTTGATGGAATGTAAGACTGTCTACTTCCTCCCGGTCTATATAGTTTCCTTCCTGATCGAGAATAAATAGCGTGACATCTTTTACCTGGGTGGTCACGGCATCTACATTCAGCATATTATAGGTATAGGATAACTTTAACCAACAGCCTGTGGGACAATCGGATTGGTCATCGTCTACCCAGGAACATGCACTACAGAAAAGAGTACATAGGGCGAAGAGGATAGTAGCAGTTTTACTCATTGTTTTTCTATTTTGAGACTGTTTTATTCAAGGTCGGCATCTTGGTCACGGACAATCCACGGATATACTCCGAATTCTACGTCCAAGTATGCTTTGTATTCGTCCGGATCGGGTTTGGTATCCGGAGTACCGGGACCCAGGTTCTTGATGCTGGTAATATTGACAGAATAAATATTGTTACGTACAATACCGAATTCCATTACGCCCATTGTGGTAGGATCGCCGTTATCAAGATGTTTGATCCAATAGTTGTAGAAGGTGGAGAAATTACCTTCATTCTTGGTGAAACGGGTAATCTGCTTGGCTGCCAGGTCTGCATCGCTGGATGCTTCTGTCAAACCATCAATATTGGCATCACCATGTTCACCCACAGCCGCCAGCGTGGTGTAGAATTTATAGTTGAAATAATACAGTGTCTTGAACACGAGCGGGTCTTCTACCGGCTGGCCGTCAGTGCCGATGGTCTGTGAGGCTTCCGGAGTGAATGTACCTTTCAGCATGATGCCGGTGGTGTACACCGTGTTCTGTGCCGGACGGAACATACAGTTTTCAAGACAATACATGGAAACGTACTTTCCTGCATCGGCCAGACCGGACCAATTGCTGTCTGTTTGTTTTGACAGGTGGTTAGTGTAGAATGAACCGCCTGTGAAACTGGTAGTAGCTCCTGCTACGGTCTTGTCGAAGAAATAGGGATCGATAAGATAACCGTTGTTGTCGGCTATGTTACCGAAATTTCCTGCTTCCACGCTGTAAGATGACGGAGCGGAAGGAGTTTCAGATGCGGCATCCAGTGTAGCGACATGACGGAAAGTGTAGAACTTGTTTGCCAGATTGATGAATTTGTAGTTGTTCAGCCGGACTGTGGCGTAAGTCACTCCCTTAGGATTCTTCAACGTGTAGATTTCCTTGCTGTCATTTCTAACCATCAGTTTGGCAACGGCACGTTCCAAATTGATTCTGACGTGTGCTCTGGTGTCGCTCTTTTCGGGAGATTCTACGGCAATGTTCAGATTGGCCGAGCCACGGTTGGACATGATGAATCCCTTTCCGGGTACGCTGGTTATCATACCGTTTCCATAAGTGGTGGCGTCAATCTGTCCCAATAATGTTGATTCCTGGCCTATTTCTTTTTCGATGTCAAGGTTTTGTGTACCGTTCGCTACGGCAAGGATGTCATAGTTGCCCGGTTCCAATATGATTTCCTTGTTGCAAGAATAGATGATGGTTTGTCCTTCTTGGTTGTTCTCTTTGCTGGAGATACCCAATTCATTTTGATCTACGTCGAGGGTAGTAACCAAATTCTTGCTGGAAGAATCAAACAGATAGAGTTTCACATTGCTCACTTTGTATTCTTCGGCAGTACCGTCTTCATAGACTCCAGAGTCTTCGGCGGAAGCGGCACGGCTGCCGTTAGAAGAGTTAGGGACTACAAATGAAATCTCCATGTTGCCTCCTTTGGCTCCGGAAATCGGATTGTCTCCATTTCCTGAGGGGACATCTGCATCATTAATACATCCTGCCATTGCAGCTGCAAGAGCGAAGGATAATAATAATTTTTTGTTCATAATGTAAAAATGTTTTAGTAAAAAAATGTGATTAGTAAATCTCATGTAATATCTTCAGGTTTTCATCTGCTTGGGGCAGTCCTGCTTCTTTCGCTTTACGCAGCAGGTTTTCTGCTTCGGTATAATTCCCATTCAGCATTTGCATGATACCTTGCAAAAGGGTCTTTTCGGGAGTCTCACCGGCTTTGTCCAAATAGAGTGAGGCGCCTTTTGTATCTCCCTGTGAGAGCAGGATGCAAGCTGCATTGAGATTGGCAACGGGATGTTCCGGATTAAGCAGAACGGCCGTCATGAAAATCTTATTGTATTCCGGACTGCCGGCAGGGTAGGTCTGGGCTATGCGGAACATCTCTTCAATACTCAGATTCTTGGGGTTGCTTTCGAAAACCTGCTTGGCCTGCTCTACCGTAAACGGACGTACCACATAGTGGATGGTGTAGTCTGAATGACGGAGACCCGGGAACCAGTGTTGCAGGATGAAACGGAACTCTTCGGGATAACGTTTCCGTATTTTCCGTTCTTTCTCATCGGGGCTGTTTTTGCTCTCCGCAATATGTAACAGTTCCTCGCGATGGGAAATAACGGTATCGGTCAGCAACTTGATAAATCCGTCCCAGTCTTCGGGGGTGTAATGGGTGGTAAACAATGTATCATTGAAAGAATATTGGCTGCATACATAGTCTTTCAGGGTCTGGGTCCGTTCCCGTGCCAGACGTTCGTTGTTTGAGTAGGGACCTTCGGGAGAGGCGTATCCATGAATGTCAATATGTGAAATGACTACATTGGTATCGTTTTTTATCAAGTCGATACTGCGTTTTATCTTTGCCAGTTCGGCCGGATTGTTTCTGTATTCGGGATAGATAATTGTTTCGTTGAGCGGGAAGTCCAGATAGGCACGTCCGCTTTCTTCACGCAATTTCCTTTCTTCCATCTGCGGAGTGATAAACGCTACGTGCGGATGGATATCGGGAAGCATATTCAGGCGGGTCAGATAGGTGGAGTCTGTATGGCGGGGGACTCCGCATCCGCATTCTTTTTCGATGAGATGCAAGGAGGCATGTTTCATCCAGTGAGTGAAGGGGATGCTGCGTAAGTAGTGTACGCTTTGTTTCCGGTCATTGCGGCGGCGTAACTCTTCATAGTCTTTTTCCTGCCGGCCGGTTTCACGTTGGAAGAAAATATGTTGTTTACGACCGTTCACATAGATGGCGGGAAGCTGGATGAAGTTGTCCAGGCTGTCGCTGAGCTGGGGAACCAGTATGACTGATTCGTTAGAGGGAATCTGTCTGGTAATGTCTACTTGCATGGACACTACCAGATTTTCTCCCATCCGGTAGAGCTGCGAGGAGGCGATGTAAATCGAACTGTCCCGTTCTGCCGGCTGCGCTGATGAGCAAAGCGTAGGAAAAATAAATGATATAAAATAGAATAAATATTTCATGGCTCTTTAGTTAAATATGTAAACTATACTCAGGGATGCTTTGGAGGGGCCGAAATAGTGATAATGGCCTTTTTCCAGTAATTCGGCACACACGTCAGGGCATTTATATTTCTTATAATCGATATATTCATACCCTACACCGACGGAAACTTCTATATTCCAGTGGCGGTTGAGCATGATGTGGTATCCATAACTTATGCCTCCACCGGCCAGCCAGCCTGCATATCGGTGCTCTTTCAGCCAGGGGAAGAGCCCGAAAGGCATCTTTTTCCCTCCTACGTTGAACTGCGCTCCGTTGAGATAGGCTCCCCAAAAACTGCCGTTGAATTTCTGGCAAGTCCAGTAGCGGTATTCAGGTTGTATGAGCCAATATTTGTTGACATATCCTTCCGAGCGTTTCCACGGACGTATGCTGCCGGACAAATCGAATGTGGATTTGGAGCCGAAGGCATATTCCACACCGGCATTCAGCGCACCGTTGGCGGCGGAAAGCAGGTTGCTTTTGACAGCCATTTTCTGTGCGGAAACGGAAAGGGTGCCGCCGAGCAGAAGACAAGAAAGGATATACCGGGTTTTCATATTTTATTGTATATTGGTTTGATTGGATTCAAAGAATATTTTCAGGTTATAGGTGGCTTCTTCCGAGCCTTCGGCTTTGGCTGCTTTCAGCAGGCGAATGCCTTCGTAGGTGTTGTTGCACAACAGTTCGTAGGCGCCACGGCAGTTTTTGTAGGCAAGCGTTTCATGGGAAGCCATTTGCAGATAGCGGCCGGCTGCCTGTGTGTTGCCCCGTTCGATGGCGGCAGCAGCGGCGTTGAGGTTGGCAACGGGGCTTGCCGGATATATCTTGACACTAATATCTATGATTTTGTAGAACTGTTCCGGAATGTTCTTGTAGCTGATGGCTACGGTGTAAAGCTCGCGTAACGAAAGCATCTGCGGATTGATTTCGGCTATGACACGCGCTTCGTCCAGACTGAAGTTCAGCTCTTTCTGGTTGCGTTCATCGGTTGCGTCGCTTTCGGGAGATACATAGCTTCCTTTGAAATATGGTTTGGCAGATGGTGCAGACGGGGCAGGGGAAACAGGACGGTGTTCCGGAACAACGGGGGCAGAGGGTGAGGCTGCTGCCATAGGAGCTTCCCGGTTCCTGTCCTGTTGGGGAACGAAATTATCTGTTACTTTTGCTATATGGGTTGCTTTGTCCGGAATGGGGATATTTTCACTTTGTACTTTCTCTCCGCTGCCGTTGATGACTTCTTTCTTGAGGTTCAATGTGGCGAACTGTACCCAGTCGGCTGCCGGGAGGGAAGCACGGTAGTGGATAGTCTGATCGCTGTCTGTCAAGGGGATAGCGGTAAATACGGGAGTTACATTCGCTTTGCCTCTTCGTTTGTTGAGCGCCAGGGTGCGGCGGTATAGCCGATGTGCACGTTCTCCGTTGAGCAGAATTTGAGGTAATTCTGCAGTGTGGGTTCCGTCTGTGAGGACAGGGGTGAGACGGATATGGCTTTTGGTGTCCATCTGGGGAACATTGAGAGTCATTTTCATGGACACTATGGCAGAGTCCTGTCCGAGAGTAACGGAGGGAGGCAGGATATCAAGTTTCAGGTTTTGTGCAGTGGCAAAGGTGCCGCATAATAAAAGACTGAATAGTATGTTTGTCTTGAGTTTCATGACTGATAGGGTATATTTGCTTTTATATTTATTGAATGAAATAAATGAATGATATGCCTAGCTGGGTAGGTCCGACATAGTTGGAGTGGGATTTCTTAATAAGTGCGTCTCCTTTGGCGGGACCGTATTTATTATAGGTGAGATGGGCGTATCCGACAGATATGCTTGCTTCAAGACTCCAGAATGTGCTGAGCAACCATTGGTGTCCATAGGTAATGCCGCAACCTATCAGATTACCCTGATAACGGTTGTTCTTTACTGTTGTAAAAGGAGTGGTTCCACCGAAATTGTATTGGGCGAAATGGGCTTGCACCCCGAAAAAACTTCCTATGAATGTTTCATTGAGCCACCAACGATATTCGGGCTGGATCAGAATATGTTTCATTTTTTTGTTTTCTCCCAGATTCCAGGGATTATAGTTGACGCTCAGATTGAATGAATGGGTGTCATCACACCTTATTTCTCCTCCCAGGTTGAAAGTGCCGGTAAGGTCATAAAGAACATTGCTTTTTACAGCGATACTTTGAGCCGAGGCTATACGCGGAGTTATAACTGCTAGCATGATTGCTATTATAAATAAGTAAGAATGTCGCATTGTCAATATTTTTGTTTTGTTTTTTTTCTGTTACTTTAGAAGTAACGGAAGGGAAGGAGGGAGGGAAAAAAACATGAAAACAGCAGTAAAATAAAGATTTAGTGGCTGTTAGAGAAGATAAAAGACTGGGAATGTAGCTTAACTCATATTGACGATCAGAGTATGGGCAGGGAGGGCTATATGCGGAATAAAAAAATTTTTTGAAATAAAAACGAAAAAAAAGTGTAGAAATCTTGCACTGTATCTAAAGTTTGTATACTTTTGCTTCCAAAATCTGTTCCGTTACTTCTAAAGTAACAGTCTTGTAATTTACTGTTTTATAATGTAATGTGAAGTTTTAAAATTGATTATATAGAAATGTTAATGTGATTAATTATTACTTTATTTGCTTTGTCTAATTCATCGTTTTTAAAACTTTTCAAATAGGTTTCGGTCACCTTTGTGGAGGAGTGCCCTAGGGCATCACAAATCAATTGTTCCGAAAAGTGGCAGTATTTAGCCAAAGTGGCCCAAGTGTGGCGGCTGGTGTAGGAACTGACATTGAGTTTGATTCCGCAGTATACCGCCAGTTGTTTCAGGTCATAGTTCAGTTTCCGCAAGGCATGTTGGTATTCTGCATATTCTTCTTCGCTTTTCCGGTTTCCACTGAGAATGGGAAGCAGGTAGGGGGAGTTGGAATCTGTATTTTGATACCGTTTGATAAGGTTCATGGCAGCGGGAGGAATCTCTACGGTGAGCAGGGTTCCTGTTTTGTGGCGGCGGTAGGAGATAACGGAATCTTGCAGGTCTGTTTTGCGCAGGTGTGCCAGATCCACAAAGGGCATCCCGCGTAACAGGAACATTAGGGTAATCCATGCCCGGCTCTCTTCCATACTTTGCGGCAAGGGGCGTGGAAGGGAGGCACTTAATAATTTGCTCATGTCTTTGGCATCGAGGGCGCGTTTGGTATTGGCTTTTACACCAGTATATACGTGACGGAAAAGACGGGGCTTTTCTTCTGTCAGACCATCGTCCACGGCTTTGTTGTAGATGCTTCGCAAGGTACGCATATAAGTGGAAACAGTGTTCCAGGTGCATCCCTTGTTACGCAGATGGTTCTCAAATTGTTTCAGGTATGAACGTTCCATCTGGTTGAACCGGATGGTGTCGGTCTTGCAGAAGAGCATGAAGGCGTTCAATGTGCTTTGGTAGATGTGGGCGGTACTGAAACGCTCTTCTTCTTTTAGCGACCGGATAAGTTGTTCCATAAATAGGGTCAGGTTAGATTTTTCTTTCATTGTTCTTTCATTTTTAAAATTTAGATACTGTATATTTCTCAGTTTAAATGCGCATTCTCTGAGTTAATTTTAAAAGTCCGGATGAGTTTATTTGTTCATCGTTTTATTTCTTTTTGTGATAGCTTGTGCTTTTTCCTCGCTTTTTGACGATTGGCGGAGGTCTTGTGAGTACGTCTTGTTGTTTTTTTCGTCTAACTGTAAATAATTTATATGAAAAGAATGAAAAATATCAGGCTAGGAACACTTGTCGCATGTATGTGCGTGTTATGGGGGTGCGAGAAACCCAATGTGAATATTGTGATGCCGCAGGAAGCGTCGAACCGGGTGCTGTTTGCTGGAGAACATTTGAAAAAAGCGCTGGAAGATGCGGGGTATTCGTCTGTTATGTTGTCGGATACTGCCGGTATAGATAAAGATGAGGTCTGCATCCGTCTGGAACAGGCTGCTGATACAGCCGGACTGAAAAAGGAGGGATTTACCATTTCTACCCGTGGAAACATGACTACAGTGACAGGAAACGACGGAAACGGTGTGATTTACGGCTGTCGTGAATTGATAGATCATGTAGGACAATACAAGGATTTGAAGTTTCCGGCACAACTGACGGATGCTCCCGAAATGGTGCTTCGCGGAGGTTGTGTAGGGATTCAGAAAATGGAATACCTGCCCGGAAGAGGGGTGTATGAGTATCCCTATACGCCGGAGAGCTTCCCTTGGTTTTATGATAAGGAACAATGGATAAAATATCTGGATATGCTGGTGGAAAACCGTATGAATTCCTTGTATCTGTGGAACGGGCATCCGTTTGCTTCCTTGGTGAAGCTGGAAGAGTATCCTTTTGCCGTAGAAGTGGATGAGGAAACTTTCAAGAAAAATGAGGAAATGTTCTCGTTTCTGACTGCCGAAGCGGACAAGAGAGGTATCTTTGTGATCCAGATGTTTTATAATATATTGTTAAGCAAGCCTTTTGCCGAGCATTACGGGTTGAAAACACAGGATCGTAACCGTCCTATTACTCCGCTGATCAGTGATTATACACGTAAGTCGGTGGCCGCGTTTATAGAAAAATATCCCAATGTGGGTTTGCTGGTATGCTTGGGGGAAGCGATGGATACCTACGAGGATGATGTGGAGTGGTTTACCAAAACCATTATTCCGGGAGTGAAGGACGGGTTGAAGGCACTGGGGCGTACGGATGAGCCGCCCATCTTGCTGCGTGCGCACGATACGGACTGCAAGATGGTGATGGATGCCGCGCTGCCGTTATACAAGAACCTCTATACCATGCATAAATACAATGGTGAGTCACTGACTACTTACGAACCGCGAGGTCCTTGGTCCAAGATACATTCGGATCTGAGTGCTTTGGGAAGTATTCATATCAGTAATGTGCATATTCTGGCAAACTTGGAACCGTGGCGTTGGGGATCTCCCGACTTTGTACAGAAAGCGGTGAATGCCATGCACAATGTACATGGAGCCAATGCCCTGCATCTGTATCCGCAGGCTTCTTATTGGGACTGGCCGTACACGGCTGATAAGTTGCCGGATGGCAAACGGGAGTATCAGCTGGACCGTGACTGGATATGGTACAAAACCTGGGGACGCTATGCATGGAACTGTCATCGGGACCGTTCATCTGAAGTGGAATATTGGGACAAGCAGTTGGGTGATTATTATGGTACGACTTCTGCCGAAGCCGGAGATATTCTGGAGGCATACGAGCAGAGTGGAGAGATTGCTCCGAAGTTGCTCCGCCGTTTCGGCATCACGGAAGGGAACCGGCAGACTTTGTTGCTGGGTATGTTTATGAGTCAGTTGGTGAATCCTTATAAATATACTATCTATCCGGGATTTTATGAGAGTTGCGGGCCGGAGGGCGAGAAGTTGATAGAATATGTGGAGAAAGAATGGAAAAAACAGCCGCATGTGGGCGAATTGCCGCTGGATATTGTGGCGCAGGTGGTGGAACACGGTGATAAGGCGGTGGCGGCCATTGACAAGGCTGCCGCAGCGGTGACTCGTAATAAAGAGGAGTTCGGACGTTTGCAGAATGACATGCATTGCTATCGTGAATTTGCTTATGCCTTTAACCTGAAAGTGAAAGCTGCGCAGCGTGTCTTAAACTATCAGTGGGGAAAGGATCTGAACGAATTGGACGCTGCTATTCCATTGATGGAACAAAGTCTGGATCATTACCGCAAGCTGGTGGCATTGACGGATAGTACTTATTATTATGCCAACAGTATGCAGACCGCGCAACGCCGTATTCCTATCGGTGGTGACGGTGGCAAGAACAAGACCTGGAAAGAGATGCTGGTGCATTATGAAAATGAACTGGCTAATTTCAAGGCGAACTTGCAGTTGCTGAAAGATAAGGCGGCAGGTAAGGTGACGGAAAGTGCAGCTGAGATAAAACCTTTGTCCGCCGCAAATGTGAAGATTCTGAACGGACTGACTCCGGTGAAACTGGCGACGGGTGCAAGCCTGTTTTCCAATGTGCCGGGCAAGGTAGATGCGTTGGCCGCCGAGCTGGAAGGGCTGACTGCTTATAGAATGAACGGGGATGTGCAGCGCAAGGAAGGTACGACAATAGAGTTTGAAGCGGCTGCTCCGGTGAACTTGTTGGTAGGTTATTTCCGTGATGACCAGAAGAAGTATGCGAAAGCTCCGAAACTGGAAACGGACGCTTCTGCCAATGATTACGGTCAGGCGGAACCGAAACTGACCAATGCTGTACGCATAGCGGGTATGCCGCTGGCGAATGTACATGCTTATCATTTTGAGGCTGGAAAGCATACCTTGTTGCTGCCGAAAGGATATACGATGGTGTTGGGATTTACAGACGCACAGGTAACTCCACGTAATGCGGGACTGGCCGGTGCGGAGGAAACGATGGACTGGATGTTCTATTAGTAGCCGTAGTTCCAGAGGCTGGAATCCGTAGTATAGCGTAAAATTTTCAAGTATATCTTGAGAATTTTACGCTATTTTTGTACATAGTTCTAAGATTTTTATAAGGAAAAGTTGCTTAACTGATAAACTTTTTTTTATTTTTGGCGTATGAGCAGAAAGATAATAGCATACGAAAACTACTATTAAAGATTTTTTTGATGCTCTGGATAAAGGTACGCAAGAAAAAGTCCTATATGGATTACTCTTATTAAAGACTCAAGATGGACTACCGGCAAAGTATGTGAAGTTTCTTAAAGAGGGTCTGTATGAGTTAAGAATAGAGTGGCAAGGTAATGTCTATAGGATTTTCTTCTGTTATGATAAAGGGCATATTGTTATATTGTTCAATGAATGCTTTCTTTACCGGGCAAATAATTGAAGAGGCAAGGAAGAAAGCAAATATGACACAGGCGGAACTTGCCGAAAAGATAGGGACTAATAAGTCTTATATTTCCCGTGTGGAAACAGGAAAAACAGAGCCTAAGGTTTCTACTTTTTATCGTATTGCTTCTGCTTTGGGATTGAATGTTGAGCTGACCCCTGCTATGTGATGGTAAAAATAGAGAATGAGATAAAAGTTCTCTGAATGGGTACATTTTCTTCTTTTGTCCGTCTTGCCAATAGATAAAAAGATAATTATGAAGAAGATATTGATACTGGCATTTTCACTGTTGTCATTGGGAACATACGCCCAACGTGAAGTTCCGCAATCGCGCATGGAGCAGATTTATGAGGAAGCCAAGACTCCTTATAAATATGGGCTGGCTGTAGCTCCGGCCGACAACAAGCATAAAATAGACTGCCCTACCGTGTTCCGCGAAGGGGATAAGTGGTATATGACCTACGTGGTTTATAATGGTAAGAGCGGACTGGACGGACGTGGATACGAGACATGGATAGCCGAAAGTGATAATCTGTTGGAATGGCGTACATTGGGACGTGTCTTGTCTTATCGTGACGGATTCTGGGATTGCAACCAGCGTGGTGGTTTCCCTGCATTGCCGGATATGGAGTGGGGAGGAAGCTATGCCCTGCAGACGTATAAAGGCAAGCATTGGATGACTTATCTGGGTGGGGAAGGGACTGGATATGAATCGGTGAACAAGCCGCTGTATATTGGTTTGGCCTGGACGGACCGGCCTTTGGGTTCTGCCCATGAATGGCAGGCACAGGATCAGCCCGTGATGAGTATCCATGATAAAGACGCGCAATGGTGGGAAAAGCTGACTCAATATAAGAGTGTGGTCTATTGGGATAAGGAGAAAACATTGGGCGCACCTTTCGTCATGTTCTATAACGCGGCAGGACGGCATCCGGAAACGGATTTGAAAGCGGAACGGGTGGGTATCGCCTTGTCCAAAGATATGAAGAAATGGAAACGATATCCGGGCAATCCGGTCTTTGCACACGAAGCGGACGGAACCATTACGGGGGATGCGCATATCCAGAAAATGGGCGATGTGTATGTCATGTTCTATTTCTCGGCTTTTGAACCGAGCCGCAAATACAAGGCATTTAATACATTTGCTGCCAGTTATGACCTAGTACATTGGACGGATTGGAAAGGGGCGGATTTGATTATCCCTTCTAAAGACTATGATGAATTGTTCGCTCATAAGAGTTATGTGGTGAAATACAATGGGGTGGTGTATCATTTCTATTGTGCCGTGAATGACGCGGAACAACGTGGTATAGCCATTGCTACCAGCAAACCGATGGGACGTTCACAAGTGCATTTCCCGGAACGGGAGGTGAAGAATCGCCGGATGGTGATGGAATTGGATAAAGGATGGAAAACATGGCTGACGGAAGCAACTCATCTGAAAGGGTTGTTTGCTCAAAAGGCAATAGAAGTAAATATTCCTCATAACTGGGATGATTATTATGGCTACCGCCAACTGACACATGGTAATTTGCACGGTACTGCCATATACGAAAAGACCTTCACATTGGATGATTCTCAGTTTCTAATTTCCAACTCTTCATTCGGAAAACGTTATTTTCTTCGTTTTGAGGGAGTGGGGACGTATGCCACTATAACGTTGAATGGAAAGGATTTCGGCCGTCATCCCGTAGGGCGTACTACGCTGACATTGGATGTGACGGATGCGTTGAAGCTGGGAGAGAATAAGCTGGTAGTGAAAGCGGAACATCCTGAAATGATAGCCGACATGCCTTGGGTGTGCGGTGGCTGTTCCTCGGAATGGGGATTCAGCGAAGGTTCCCAGCCTTTGGGAATTTTCCGTCCCGTGGTGCTGGAGGCTACGGATGAGATCCGCATTGAGCCTTTCGGAGTGCATATCTGGAATGATGATAAGGCGGGAACTGTCTTTGTGGAAACGGAGGTGAAAAATTACGGAAAGACTGCTGAGACGGTGGAAGTGGTTAATAAATTCAGTAATGCGGATGGCAAGCAGGTGTTCCGCCTGACGGAGAAGGTGACTTTGCAGCCGGGTGAAAGGAAGGTGGTGAAGCAACAATCGCCAGTGCAGAATCCTGTTTTATGGAGTACGGAGAATCCTTATTTGTATAAACTGGCCAGTATGATAAAGCGTGGTAAGAGTACTACGGATGAGATTAGTACACCCTTTGGTATCCGTACCATCAGTTGGCCGGTGAAACGGGAGGATGGTGACGGACGGTTCTATCTGAACGGACAGCCTGTCTTTATCAATGGAGTGTGTGAATATGAACATCAGTTCGGACAAAGCCATGCTTTCAGCCGTGAGCAGGTGGCAGCCCGTGTGAAACAGATCCGTGCGGCGGGCTTCAACGCTTTCCGTGACGCTCACCAGCCCCATCACCTGGATTATCAGAAATATTGGGACAAGGAAGGAGTCTTGTGGTGGACTCAGTTTTCGGCCCACGTGTGGTATGATACTCCGGAGTTTCGTGAGAATTTCAAGAAACTGCTCCGCCAGTGGGTGAAAGAGCGTCGTAACTCGCCCAGTGTGGTGATGTGGGGATTGCAGAACGAAAGCACGCTGCCTAAGGAGTTTGCCGAAGAGTGTAGTGAGATTATCAGGGAAATGGATCCTACGGCCCGTACCATGCGTGTGATTACTACGTGTAACGGTGGTGATGGGACAGATTGGAATGTTATTCAGAACTGGAGTGGAACCTATGGTGGTGATGTGAATAAGTATGGCCGTGAATTGTCACAGAAGAATCAGTTGTTGAACGGTGAATATGGGGCATGGCGCAGCATCGGATTGCATACGGAACCGGCAGCTTTTGATGTGAATGGTGTATGGAGCGAGGAGCGTATGTGCCAGCTGATGGAAACCAAGATACGACTGGCGGAACAGGCAAAGGACAGTGTGTGCGGACAATTCCAATGGATATTCAGCAGTCATGATAATCCGGGACGCCGCCAGCCGGATGAAGCGTATCGCCGGATAGATAAGGTGGGACCATTTAATTATAAAGGATTGGTGACTCCGTGGGAGGAGCCGCTGGATGTATATTATATGTATCGCGCGAACTATGTGCCGGCTTCCGAAGATCCGATGGTTTATCTGGCATCTCATACATGGGAGGACCGTTTTGCGACAGGCCGCAGACGGGCTACCATTGAGGCGTACAGCAATTGTGACAGTGTGTTGCTGTACAATGATGCGGTGGATGCTGAATACTTGGGACGGAAATTGAATCATGGGGTGGGGACTCATTTCATGTGGGAAAACCGCGATATCCGTTACAATGTGCTTCGTGCTGTGGGGTACTTTAAAGGAAAACCGGCAGCGGAAGATGTGCTGGTGCTGAACGGTCTGGAAAAAGCTCCTCATTTTGAGGCTCTTTACCGTGGTTCTGCTATAGTGCCTGTTGCTGCCGACCGGTTGAACGGAACTGATTTGTTGAAAGGAGCTGAGGGATATACGTATCTTTATCGTTTGAATTGCGGAGGAGACGCTTATACGGATACGTATGGTCAGGTCTGGGCGCAGGATAACAGCCGTTATTCTCATTCGTGGGCGGAATCGTTTGTTCATCCGTCGGATAGTGTACAGTTGTTGAGCCCTTATCAGGCGAGCCAGCGTACCACGAATGATCCCATTCATGGCACTAGGGACTGGGAATTGTTCCAGACTTTCCGCTTCGGACGCCATAAGCTGAACTTCCGCTTTCCCGTTCCGGATGGCGAGTATCGTGTGGAACTTTATTTTACAGAACCCTGGCATGGTACAGGAGGCGGCGTACAGACGGATTGTGAAGGCTTGCGTATTTTTGATGTAGCGGTAAATGATAAAGTACTTCTGGACGACTTGGATGTATGGGCTGAAGCGGGTCATGACGGCGCTTGCAAAAAGGTGGTGAATACTATCGTGAAAGGGGGAGTCTTGAAGATTAATTTTCCGGAGGTGAAAGCGGGGCAAGCTTTGATTTGTGGCATTGCGATAGCTTGTAAAGGCGACTTGGATTCCGTTCGCTCTTTTTCTGCCCATAGCTTCAGCTGGGCTGCACAAGACAAGGAGGTGATGGAAAAGACTCCCAAAGAATTATTGCCTGAAGATAAAAACGCCCGTGCCAATGTGACTTATCAAGCGGAGGATGCTGTGCTGAAAGGTAAGTTCATAAAGAAAGAGGTTAAGAAACAAACCGGGGTTTTCTTTGGTAAAGGTACACAAAGCAGTATTACTTGGAACATTTCTACCGGTCTGGCACAAGTCTATGCTCTTCGTTTTAAATACATGAATGTTACAGGGAAGCCTATGAAGGTGCGTATGCAGTTCATTGATTCCAAAGGGGTGGTACTGAAGGAAGATAATCTGACTTTTGCCGAAACTCCCGGAAAGTGGCGTATGCTGAGTACAACGACGGGTACGTATATCAATGCAGGCTATTATAAGGTGGTGCTTTCCGCACCGGATATGGAGGGACTGGCATTGGATGCGCTGGATGTGCAATAAAGTATTTTTTTATTTGCCGGTAGGAATAAATAGTTTATCCTTAATTCCGCAACACTATTATAAATTAAACTTTTTAAGTACCTGAGCAACAAAAAGTTGCTCAGGATTTTG
>NZ_JBCOCI010000057.1:0-32166 GCF_040929485.1 Phocaeicola sp. RTP21198st1_B8_RTP21198_201120
CAATAAGGACGTTCAAGGGCTTAGTTGCGGATTTGAGGTATATAAAATCTATTTTTGAAGTGATGATAACTCATGTATTTCATCTTGATATCAACTTTCATACCATATTATTTTAAAATAATGGTGCTAAAATACGAAAAAAAACTTATCTTTGCAATATAACCAATTGAAAATCAGATAATTAAATATGTTTTTATTAAAAGTTTTACCTATGTTTTACCCCAAAAAAACAAAAAACGCTGTAACTTATTCAGTTACAACGTTTTGTAAGAAGTTCTATGCACTTTGTTTGGTGGTGCCACCAGGAATCGAACCTTTTGCTTTGGTTTATTCTAACTCCTTGAGTGACTGTACCTTTTTGCTTTATCTTTTATGAAAACCATTGAATTGGCCTTACGCTAAATTCATTGCTTTTCTTTACTAATCTGACAAAATTTGTCTCTTTGACACTGCAAATATAATACACAGGTTCGATTTCTGCAAATATTTTCATTCCTTTTAATTATAGTTTTCAACAAGAGAAAAAAATAAAAACATGTGCTTAATTAAATGCATTAAGAATTTATTTATTGTTTGGGGTGTTGACTTTAAAGTTGGAAATTTTGCTTCGCAAATCATTAGAAAGATATACCCCTTGAATCTTTATTTTGCATGAATAAACCAAAAGCACTAAAAGAGCAAAAATACAAATGACGACTATTTCACTAGGCGCCAAAAAGTTTGGAACTGACTTGGGCATGAAGGCACCTGCAAAGAGATCTACTAAACATAAGATTATAGCTCCCACCTTTCCTAAAGCACTCTTTACCTTTCTTGATTTTTGTATCTCTATATCGCTTACAATTTGTGCAATCACAGTATTATTGGTTTTCATTGCATATTCTTTCAACGTAAATATCGAAACTTCTTCATTATTAAATAGAAAAATATATTTCCCAATTAAGGGTACTGCTAGTGTACATAATGCAAAGAGGATACAAGTAAAAAATTTCACAGTCCAAATACAGACAATACCTAATATTACGAATGGAATCAGGTTTATTAGAGTTAAATCCTGAAACGTAATTCCAGGTTCTTTTTGGGGACAACACACACCTAAATACAAATCTGTAAACACCAATAGAATAAGGACATTTGTCCATATATCCGTATCATAAATCTTGTGGTTGTCAAATAACGCAATCAAATCTTTCATGTTGTTCATAAATACTTTTTTAAATTAATAGTTTATAGTAAAGCGGCAGTCAACAGTTTTTAAATTTCCATTGTATTAAAATATAGAGTTTATACAGAAAAGAAACAGGGCTATTGGTTATCAATATCCTAAAACCTTATTCGATATAATGTCTACAGATTATACCATTCAAATATATTATGTGTTATTGGATTCTACAAATATACAGATACTATTCAGAATGTCATAACTTCTCCATAAATATTATTTTGTACAGTTTTGTTTTACTTATAATTCATGCCTTTATCATACTTTGCGGCATTGTTGCATGAAGGAGGTGTGCATGCCAAAACAGAAAAGTTTTTTTGAGCCATTCATGTAAAAAGGATATACAGGATGTCATCTGATGACTTTTAATGACATCTGATGACATTGCTTTTTATGTTTCGGGTATAAAGCGGTTCTTTGTCGTGTATTAATAGTGAACTAACCCTTGAAAATGAGATGCCATGAACATACAAGAAGCAAAGAACATCAGGCTTGTTGATTTTTTAGCCGGATTCGGATACGAACCGGTAATACAGCGTGGGAACAGCGTATGGTACAAATCGCCCTTCAGGACGGAAAAGGAAGCCTCTTTCAAGGTTGACCTCCATAAGGAACTGTGGTATGATTTCGGTCTGGGGAAGGGAGGGGATATTATAACGTTGGCCAAGGAGATTTATCGGACACAAGATATAGGTTATGTATTACAGTGTATTGAGAATAAAAGAGCCGTACTGAAACCGGTTACTGTTTCCTGTCCGTTTGAAAAAGCATATCCCGCCTTTCAAGATCTGAAAATCATTCCTCTTGCCAACCGGATACTGCTTACTTATCTGAAGGAACGGTGCATCGATCTGGAAACTGCCCGAAAAATATGCAGGGAAGCCCATTTTAAACGGAATGGGAAGAATTATTTTGCCATCGCTTTCCCTAATATTTCCGGAGGGTACGAAATCAGGAACAGGTATTTCAAGGCTTGTATTGCTCCCAAGGACATCAGTCGCATCATTAGCACGCCGGAAAGCAGGATTTGCTATATTTTTGAGGGGTTTATGGATTTTCTGTCTTTCAGACCGGCTTTTCCATCTTTGGAAGAGGGGGATTATATAGTGTTGAATTCTGTCAGTAACTTACAGAAGGCTTTTTCTTTCCTTTCACAATATGACGGCATCCGTTGCTGTCTGGATAATGATGCCGCCGGGAAAAATGCGGTGCAGGCATTAAAGGACAAATACGGAATCCGTATATGCAATTTTTCGCATGAATATTCCGGATATAAGGATCTGAATGAATATTTGTGCGGGAAGAACAATCTGCTCCATATCTAATAGATGTATTGAAAAGACTGCCTGATGATATACTCTTGTTTCTTTCCTGTTATATGTGGCAGGAGGAAACAAGGGTGATTTTTCATGTGGTGATACTATGTTAATAGTAGAATGTGGTCAGATGCGTTTTATGGTCTTTTACAATCTTTACTTCATGCATCTGTCCGTATATCTCACGCATGGATACCGGACAATCCATCTTTTCCCATTCTTCCGGGGAAATCCTCATGTCGGAATGCCTGAAACACAGCATGACCATTTCCTGAGAATCCTCTTCTGCGAATATGGTACCTTCATGGTCGTTGACAAACTGTTTGAGTCCATCCTCATCCTTACAGGATATTTCTCCGACGTACATATCCTCGCCCGGCCGGGTGTTTTTGCGGATATGGATTTTGAACCATTCCCGGCTTTCCGGCTGTTCAGGTGCGCCACACTCCCACAGGGCTATTTTCGCATCGTAGTAAACCTCCCCGTTTTCACATGCCCCGTAATGCCCCCAATGCTTGAAACGGCCGGTAGTCCATGCCTTGAACCTTACATCGCCTGCCTTTACCAACAGACACTCACCGCCATGCATATCGCATTTGATACCCTCTTTGTCACGGGACACGAATGGAACACGGGAAAAATCCCGGAGTATAATGTTATCTCCATATACGGCATCTATAAAGAACAGCCGGGAACGCTCACCATAACCGGAAACAAAGAACAGGTTGTCTCCTGTTCGTGGATACTGGCCGGAGCGTGTCTTTTCGATGTGTTCCACCATGGTATTCACTCTATCTATATCTTCCTGTACAAGTCCGTGTATCCGATCATACCAGTAGTTCAGGCGGATGAAAGTTTCTTTGCTATACTTGTTTGTTGTCTGAATCATAATTTTCTTATTTTGTGATTAAACATTTCCGGCTTTGGCAAAGCCGGTATTTCTATCTCTTACATGTCAGACATTTGTCTTTTGCTCTGATAGTGCAAGGCTTGGCGAAAAAATACCGCAGCGAAGTGAGGATGATTTTTTCAGCCAACCAGTCCGAAGGACCGCCTTGCGCATCAGAAGCAAAAGGCTACCTTTACATGTAAGAAATAGAAATGCTGACCGATATATGATTCCAAAATAAAAAAACTTATAATCTGCCGGTTCTGTAATAAGAAAGAAAGCCATGAAACCCTCTCTTTTTATCGTTTCCATGACTTTCTTATGTTTATGTCGTGATACTTGGAAACGGGTATTACCAATGATCAAATGTTTCCACCCTGTTTTTTTCCAACAGAACAAGAATGTCCTTTTCCTTATATAATAATTTGCCTCCTACTTTGTAATAGGGCAGCCTGCCGTTCATTCTGTAATCAGCCAGCGTCCTTCGTGTCAGCTTCAATTTCTCCGCCAACTCGCTGTCGGTAATGTAACGCTCTCCGTTCAGGACCGGACGAAGGTTTTTCTCCTGATCATCCAGCATTTTGGACAGGGTGCTTATGTTCCGAAAAAAACGTATAATCTCAGGGCTTTCTTTAGTCAGTATGAATTGAGTCATAAGGATTCGGGGGTTACATGGTGAATACTGTTTTCCAAATAACGTATAATATCCTGACGCCTGTAATATACCTTGCGGTCTATATGGCTGTAAGGGATAATCCTGCTTCTCCGAAGTTGCAACAGCTTTCGGGGCGAGACATTCATAAGCATACACGCTTCTTGGTTATCAATCCAGTCATCCATACTACAGATGCCTCCTCCGCATGTTTCACGCATTTTCTTTTCAACGGCTTCCAAAGCCTCATTCATTTCCATGAATGCCTTAGCTTCGATACATACAAACTCCATAAACTCTGCTTTTTTTGTCCGGCACGAAAATACGGGAAGTAAAAGTCGTGGGCAAAAGGATGTCATCAAACGGCATCAGATGTCATCAGATGTCAGAGACCGCTCTGTTTGGGGAAGCAAAGTAAAAGAATGGCTAAAAGTCTGTTTCTTTACCGGAAAAACAGTATTTTTATCCCGGACAATCTGTCCGAAAATAAAAAAACAGGAAATATGGAACTGATAATCAATGCAACATTATTACTAGCGGCTATCGTTCTCTGGATATACGGACAATACTGGAGGAAAAAGTGCGGCAAGGTGCTATGCCAATATGCAGCAGCCTACGATGAGCGGGAAGACAGGGAGAAACCGCTACGTCAAGCCATCATAGCAGGAAATCCTCATGCACCGCTGTTATATGCGCTGACTTGTCCTGAGCTGTTTGATAAAGTCCGTCCGTTGCGATTGTTCTCATTCGGGAGCATTCGCTGCGTGTTTGCCGGCTATTATTTTCCCAAACGCTTTGAAAGCTGGCTTTGTGATGACCAGTTGGCATTCGTGCAAAAAGTATATGATTTCAAGGATGGAAAAGACAGCTGTACGGAATATTTTTCACAAGCATTCCTGCTTCTTTCCACTGATGAGGATATTACTGCCATGTTTATGCCGTGTAGCACATCAGACCGCTATTACAGACGTTTCTCAGGTATTGCCAGTTTTCTGGAAACGCATGGCTATGTCCGTTCAGGACTGGATTTAATATGCATTACGGAAAGCAGGGAGTGTAAACACGCCTCAGAAAAACGCTCTGAAATAAATACCGCCAACTATATGATGTCAAACGATCTGTACGGAAAGCGCGTGGTGATTGTCGATGATTTGCTGACCAGCGGATCCAGCCTGATGGAATACGCCCATAATCTGGAAAGGGCCGGTGCCAAAGTGGAAGGTGCTGTATTTCTTGCCCGTACCTTTCAGATGCCTTCGCCGGCAAAAGTAAAACGCCTGGTATGGAAACGCCATCTATCAGTCTTGATCTGGAGAAGGTCTGACGACCTGTAAATTGTAAAGTTTACATTCGGATTTTACAATTTTACACTTCGAATTTTTACATTTCAATTTCCCCTATACTATTTTTATATCTGTATTTTATTGATTTGCAGCATTATATAATTCACCGTCCAATATAAACGGATAATGTGGCATACATTTTTCACTGAACATGGCATATACTCTTGAAAGTGCGCACAAGAAAAGGGTATTCCAGTAATAACCTTTAAAAAGACAGGAGAAAATTGCCATGATGTATATAGACAATGAAGTGCTTGAAAAAATGATAATGACCATAGTGGAAGGTTTTGACCGTATAGAAAAGAAACTGGACAGGATGGGACGCGTGAAGGACTGCCTGAACGGAGACGAGCTTTTGGACAACTATGACATTGCCAAACTGCTAAACGTGTCATTGCGGACAGTCGCCCGTTACAGGGAAAAAGGGCTGATTCGTTATTACCAGACGGACGATAACGGGAAAAACTTCTACAGAAGCTCGGAAATACAGGAGTTTTTACAGAAACGTGGGAAAAAAGATAAGGGCGGGAATACCAACATGGGAAAGTTATGCTAACTTTGTTTCATAAACAGTTGTTATGAAGACAAATGCCAATTCAAGATATACCGTTGCAGTCCTTATTGACGGGGATAACGCATCCTTTGAGAGGATGGAAGATATAATGGGCTTTGTTTCCCGTTACGGGGATGCCGTTGTGAGACGAATTTATGGAGACTGGACGAGGAAAGCGCTTTCCGCATGGAAGGAAAGTGCCAGGGAGCATGGATTCAGGCTTGTACAAGCTTCCTCCCATGTTCCCGGAAAGAACACGACGGACATTGCACTGGTCATAGATGCGATGGATATTCTTCGGGACGGGCAGGCGGACTGTTTCTGCCTGGTGGCCAGTGACGGTGATTACAGCCTGCTTGCCCAACGGATACGGGAAGCCGGGGTGAAAGTGCTGGGATATGGGGAAGGAAAGACCCCGGTGTCATTGGTACGGTCCTGTTCCGTATTCCTGTATGCCGACCGGAAGGAAAGCAAGGCAGAGGAGAACACTCCCGAATTCTTTATCCGAAGGGATATGGAGTATTTCGACAAGGCTTTTGAGCAGGCGGCTGACGGCAAAGAAGAGGTTTCCCTTTCACTGATCGGCGGTGCATTGAAAAAAATGATGCCCAAATTCAAGGTCAGGAGATATGGATGCAAGACATTGGGCAAACTTTATGAAAAGTTGGACCGGTATGAGCTGGTCATGACGGAAAAGGGAGTGGCAAATGCCGTACGGCTGAAATATTAAACCGCATGGCAGGAGTGTTCCAAAACGTCAGTTTCTCCTATACATCGTTTTATGTATCAGGAGAAACTGACGTTTGTGTTCTATACCGGGATGGGGTTTACCCGTAACGTGTCAAGATTGAGATAGGCTCCCCGGTAGAACGTTCTTCCTTCCCTGAGCATGCGCCACAGGACGTCGCATCCGATTTGTGCCAACATGGAATTGATGAAGAGATCCTGCTTTTGCAATGCCTCCGTCAGCGAGCAGCTCGGTCCCGAATCCTTTTCCCTGATGGTGGAATAAGGAACTTCCTCCGTTATGACGTTCATCTTGGGTATAGGCAGGTATTCAGTAGAGGAGGGCTGCGGTATCTTGCTTTTGACATTTCCTATCAGTACTTGTCCGGTGGTCTGGGCATTGCCGAAATCCATCCAGTATATCGGTGATTTCTCGTCATCGTATGAACGTTCCCTATGCTTTTTCAAAAAACGCCACAGACCGGTCCGTGAACGGGTGGTGTCCGTGCAGGTGATGATGATATTCGCCAAAACGGAATCTGATGTTCCTGACGGATAGCATTGCCTTTTTGCCTCCCATGAAAAGCCGAAAAAGCGGTTGATACGGGTTACAAGTGCCACCGCCTTGTTCAGTCCGAGCTCGGATTCGCTGAACAACTGGCGTCCGATGTTCGCTTCCGTGACAGTATCGGGATCAAAAACCGTCACGTGCAGGCCCGGATGTCCGAGTGCCTGCAATGCGATACTCATTCTTGCCAGATTGGTGGCCACCTGCGATCCGGTTCCGCCCGCACCGATTACGAAAACGGTTACGGGATGGTGGGGATTGAGCAGGTATCTGTCTGTATAATGAATCTTTTTCATATCAATAAGTCTTTAAGTTGTCTGTCCATAGGTTTCAATTCGTTATAGTCAAACGGATTGGTCCGTGCCTTTTCCGTCACCGAAACCAGATTGCTTTCGGTGGGGTTCCTACTTCCTCCCAAATGGGAAAATTCACTGAGCCAGAAGCGTTTTTCCCAATGCTCAAGGAGTTTTGAGAAAGTCATGTTTTCCGGAGGAGTCAACGAGGCATTTCCCAGACAGACACTGCTTCCCGTTACATTGAAAAACGGGGCAAGGAAAAGCGGGCTGTCTTCTGCCGGTGCTTCTCCCTTATAGGCAAAAATTTCCAGTCTGTCACCGGAAACCCTGTAAATGACACCGGGTACATGGAATGTCCCGTCCGGAATATTCAGCCTTTCGGAAAAGAACATCTGCCGTTTTCCCGGAGGATTGTACCAGATGTACCTCTCGTGTCCCTTGCGTGTATCGCACCACAGCATATTGGCGGGGATTTTCCCATGCGGTACATCCTGCCGGTTATCCGTATAGTATTCCACAAGGGAGTCCATAAATTCATACGTAACGGGGACGGCAGCCTCCATCCGGCCTCTGTCGTTGATCGGATGCAGTTCGAGATAATATGTCCCGTGTCCATAGCGGCCATCACTGTATTCGTAAGCAATCAGTGCCGCTTTGGGAACCATCACCTGTTGAAGTTTCTTAGTCAGTTCATTCATTTCATTCGTTTTAAAAGTTGTCATCAATATAGTCTGTAAAACGCACCAACCATCTGGAAAGCCTTTCCGGATAGTCATCCATCTGAAAAAGACAGTCCGTTTCCGGTGTCAGTAGCTTGTAAGTGACCGGAGTAAGGGCATAGACCTCCCGGTAGTCCGAATTCATATATTCCTTGACACACTCCGTCAGTGTATCACCAGTAGAATAGACCAGCATGACCTGGCTTTCCATTCCCACCGGGGGAAAATCGCATTCCTCTTCATAAGCCCAATCGTACTGGTAGCCTGTCAGGACCGGGCTTTCCGGAGTAATCAATGCCATGCCGTCCTCTATCAGTTCCAACAGCTTCAGCTCTTTTTCCTTTTTTGTCCGGTAATTCCGCACAGCCTCCTCCAAAGACTTGCAGAACGGTTTGCCCGACATCCGTCTGAGTGCTTTCATCCGTTTTCCAGACTGATAAGAATCCGCCAGCCGTCTGTTCGCCCTGATTTCCTTCGGGGAAGCATCGGAATCCCGGTTTCCCCAGTCTTCCAGCTCTTCTATGGCAAAGTCATAATAAAATGTCTCGGTAACATCGTACAGCCCGTGATGCCGGACAAATTGCCGGATGAACTCCCTGACAATGTCCTTCAATGGTACCGGAAGCCGTTCCGTAAAATCAACCGGAATCCAGAACAAAGCAGGTTCCGGCCAGTCGTGATGGCGGAACAGACAGAAATGCAGCTTTCCGCTTTTCTTTTCCAGATTGATACACTCCGGTACACACTCTTCCATAACTCTGTACAACTCGGTAATATTCAGGCGGGGGCACCCCCCCTTCCTGTATCGGAAAGGGAGTTTTATGCCCATAAGTTCCGCATATCTTGATGCCGACCGGTAGAGATAGTCAAAATTTTCCGGAGTCGTGAGATTGACCGGAGAATCATTATCCATATCCTGATGCCAATAATCCGGTGCAAGGGGTGTGATTCTACCGGTCAGAAAAGCATTGTGCTTCCCGGTGGCAGGAGTATCCTTCTTTTCCGTTCCGAGGTTCCCCTTCGGATGTGGGACGAACTTACTGAGAGAATAATCAGCCGTGCCAGTCCATCCTTGGCTTGTTCTGAAAGCTGTCTGCATGTTTCCTTATCCTTTTTTTTCTTGTTCATACCGCTTACCCTTTCACTCCGATGGTTGTCTTGAAGCGGTAAACCGCCTTGTCGTCCTCCCACTCAGGACCATGTACCGTTGCCGTGGTCAGTTCAGGGTAGGTCATGGAATAGAAGTCCATCACCTCGTTTACGGACAGTTCGCTGTTCGGATCATCCAACACGAGCTCCATGGAGTCCTTCTTGAATTTGAATACTCTCTGCAATCCTTTGATTTCAAGTGCCATATTATTTTTCTTTTATAGGGTTTAACAATATACCATATCCATTTGTGCCATATCCGTCATGCGGCATTCCTTCGGAAAGTCCGGATATTCCGCATAAGGGTCCTCCCTGAGCAGCTCCCGGTCATCCTCGTAATCCTTGTCGAAGTTATACATTGCAGCCTCCTGCACCGTTGCATACTGTGACGGAGCCGGTTGTTGCATCCAGCGATTGTCCGCCAATTGCGGTTGCGGCACCTGTACCGGTTGATGGAACTGGATGTCTTGCGGTTGTGGAGCAGCCTGCTGAGGAACCGGTTGCGGTGCAGGTTGCCTATATTGTACGGGCTGTGCTTGCGGCTGTGCAACGGGTTGCGGAGCCGGGGCAGGTTGTTCGGGCATGAACATCGGAACTTGCTCTCCGCTCCGGTATTGTGGTGTCTGGGCTGCCATCGGTTGTGGAGCCGATTGCTGCAAGGATGGCTGTGGAGCAGTTACCGGCGGCTGTACCATGTCGAACAGACTTCCCTCGGATGCCTTCTTCTGTACTTCCGCCATTTTTTTGTCAATGTCCGCCTGTTTGTCCGGCTGTGCCAGTACCTTAGCCTGCCTGAACCAGGTCAATGCTTCGGAATAATGCTTTCCTGCCGTGGCATCCTCAGCTTTCTTCAGCAGTTTTTCCATCTTTTCCCGTTTTTCACGGGCTTCCTTGGACTCCTTTTCTACCGTAGGCTTGGAGGTTTTGCTTTGTGAAACCGCCTGCTCTGCCTGCTTCTCGAACGATTCCAGGTTGGTAAGGATACCTTGCGCTTTCTGTACGGGTGCACCGACAGCCTGCAGGAATCCTGCATCCAGTTCTTCCGGCGTACCGTTCAGGATGAGCGGGACAATGCGTTCTCCGGCCTTTACTCCCGACCGTCTGGGAACGACGGCTACCGTCAGATTGTCGTTTACCCGTCTGATGTTGATACTCAGGTCTGTGCCTGCCGTAATCATTTGGTTGATTGCTTGAAAAAACATAATGGTAAAATTTAAAATGTTATACATAAGTTTCCTTGAAAAAATCCTTCAGGATTCTCTGCCTGTCCGGATTCGAGGCGATGCCTTTCAACGGTTCCAGATAGTAGCCGATACGTCTGGGCCCGTCTGTCGTACAGGGAGGCTGTCTTTTGACAGGTGTTGTCCGGTTTGTGGCAGGCCATGCAGCCGGCATGACCGGAGCCGAGGAGGTAAATGTGTAAGTTCTCATATCTTCTGCATTTAATGATTATACAAGCATGCCCATGACAATCAGGACAAGGATTGTTTTCAAGACAAAGGTGAATGTCCTGAAGGCGAGACGGACCAGTGTTCCGGACATAAGGAACAGGACAGACAGGTACATGGGAATGATGCCCTTGCAGTAAAGCAGGCATATTCCCGTAAGCAGAACCAGTGCGCCCACTTGCCTGCAGATGTTTTCGATGAGTTTCAGTTTCATGTCTTTAAATTTTTAAGAATGAATAATCCCATCGGGATATGTTTTCCCGATTTTATAGGCCTCCGGCCCTTGGATTGCCTTTTTGCGCAAGGCTTGGCAAAAGAAAATACCGCAGCGAAGCGAGGATGATTTTCTTTTAGCCGACCAGCCCCTGAAAGGGGCCGCCTTGCGGCAAAAACGAGGCAATCCAAGACCTTTGCCGCTTAAAAGCGGAAAAACGTATCTTGTACATATATAAAAAAGAGGCACAGACCCCAGTCTGCACCTCTTCTGTTCCGTACCTTCCGCCCGGCCGTCTATATGGAACCATGCGGCTGTCCATCTTCCGAAAGTTTCCGGAAAATCTCACCGGTAACCTCATTTACCGTTTCCAATACGCCATCCAGAAATTCTTTCTGTGTGAGTTCTCCCCGTTCAATCCGTGCCAGCTTCGCTTCCCAGCCGGAGGTGAGGGAGGCGTCAGCCACTTTCATTCCGCGTACCGTTTCATATAAAAGAAGACCTTTCGGGGTCGGGATAATGTATTTGCCCGAATACCGGATATATTTACGCTCCAGAAGCGTACGGATGATATTCGTGCGCGTGGATGCGGTTCCCAGACCGGTCTTGTCCATATAGTCCGCCAGTTCCTCATCCGTATAAGGGGCAGCGGGCAGCGATTTCCTGTGTATAAGGCTGCATCCCGTTACCGGCAGCTTCTCCTCCCGAAAAAGTTCAGGGGGTACGGGACAGAGGTCGTTGTCTTCCGCGACAAGCCGTTCCCTCTGAAAGATACCGAGCCACCCCGCTTCCAAAATGCGGTATGTACGGATTCGGAACTTGCGTGCGGCACAGACCGCTTCAACCGTCGTATATTCCACCTTGCAGGGCGGCATGAACGTTTCAAGCATCCTGCCGACAACAAGGGTGTAAACCAGCCTTTCCTCCCTGTCCAGTTCCCCCGGCTGTATGCCGGTGATGACAATGGCATGATGCTCCGCCGTGTCCTGATTTCCGGTTACGCCTTTCCTTGCAGCAAGGTCGATCATACCGGCATATTGACGGAATTCCTTACCGGACAGCAGCTTTTCCATAACCGGAGGCAACATGCCATACACGTCTTCGGGCAGCAGACGGCTGGAAGTGCGCGGGCAGGAGATCAGTTTTTTCTCATACAGGCTTTGGGTAATTTCCTGCACCCGTATGGCTGTCAAGTTATGGTAACGGTTCGCATCCTTCTGAAGCCCGGTCAGGTTATAAAGGGCAGGTGCGGTGATTTCCTCAGTCCGGCTGTTGACCGCCGTGATACGGGCATATCCTGCCGCCTTGCAGTCCTCGTAAAGTTCCAGGGCATCCCGGCGGTTGCAGAAATCTTCCACATGCCGCATCTTTATTATCTTCCCGTTCTTGCAGAGGCTGACGAATACGGGCCAGCTGTCTGCGGGAATGTGATTTTCCCTTTCCCTGTACCGTCCGCTTATCGCTGCCAATACAGGGGTCTGTACCCTTCCAAGCGAGTTGTTGCCGAAACCGACCGCCTTGCAGACGGCATAGCTCGAATTGACTCCAAGAAGCCAGTCGGCCTTGTTGCGGCTGTCTGCCGCCAAAAACAAGTTGTCGAACAGGCTGCAAGGACGAAGGTTTTCCATTCCTTTGGCAATGGCTTCGTCCGTCAAGGAGGAGATCCACAGGCGGAGGCAAGGTTTCCTGCATCCCAAAAAACGATAAAGATACCGGAACAGCATTTCCCCCTCGCGGGAAGCGTCGGTTGCCGCAACAATGGTGTCACACGCATCGAACACCCCGGCTATCACCTTCAACTGGAGCACCGCATTGATGTCGGGATTCCATCCCGTGTCCGTCTTTACATGCCGTACCGTCAGAAAAGGAGGCGGCAGCAGTGGGAAGTTCTCCCGCTCCACCCATGCCGTACCGGTATCTTTCGGCATCGCCAAGGAAAGCATGTTGCCGTATGTCCATGTTACCATGTATCCGTTTCCGCTCATATATCCGTTCTCTTTTCTGTCTGCTCCCAAAACCCTTGCTATCTCTCTGCCCACATTGGGCTTGTCAGTCACTATCGCTATCATATTCTTTTTCCTTTTGATGTTCCGTACCGTCAGGAACGGCACGGAACGTGAGTTATACTTATTGTTTCCCGGTCAAACTGCCGCCTCCTCCTTCTGACGGAGACCGTTTATTTCCATGATCGGCCTGCCGTTGCCGTCGGGTACCAGCTTCAGCGTGGCATCCATTGTCAGGCTGAGGACCGAAATATGGAGTTTCAGCGGAATGATGCCCGTTTCCTTTCCTTGCAGCAATAGTTCCATGTTGCCTTCCGCTTCCAGTTGTTTCTTACTGATACCTGCGGCCTTCAGACCGTCCCAGTCGATATCTTCCGTCTTATAAATATGACGGGTATTCTGATCCGTATTCATACGATTCGTTTTTTTTAGGTTTGTATGATTGATTCTGTTTCTCTCCGGGCAGGTCTATACCGCCTGCGATGCACCCTTCTTCTGCTCCTGCTGCTGTCCCTGTGCGGTTTCCGTCTGTGCGGCACGGCGGGAAGTGTCCCTGCGGATGTCCGGATTTTCCTGAAAATACTGCAACTGCCCGGAATAGGGATTGACTTTCAGGTAGGAACTGAAGGTCTGCCCGTTGTTTTTCAGCCCTTCGACAAGCAAAGTCTTGCCATCCTGGAGGTTCGCTTTTTCCTGTGCCGTGAACACGTGCCCGTAAACCTCCGCCGGAATACGCGGTGCCTGCTGCTCGTTGAATCCGTTCGGCGTGCGTGAATACATCGTCCTGCCGGTATTCATATCCAGCTTGACGAACGAGGAGAATTCCTCCCCGTTGCGCCCGATCATGTTTTCCAGATAGACCGGCTGTCCCTTGCGCAGGGTTTCCCTGTCTTCGGCAGTCAGCTGCACGTTGCAGATTTCCTTTGGAATATAAATCTCTCCGGTTTCCGGATTGTGCCGCGTGTAGTTCGGGCGCCCCGTTACCTTGTCTATCGTTACAAAGGACGAGAAGGTGTCATTCCTGTTCCTGAACTTCATGTCTTCCACCAGGATGGTATGTCCTTCGCTGAGCATTTTTATCTGGGTGGGCGAGAGAGGCACGCCTCCGATGGAACGTTCGTTGAAAATCTGGTTTTTCGGAAAGATGAATTCCAGTCCCCTGCGCTCGGCACTGTACTGGAGTGTGGCATCGAATTCCTTGCCAGCTTTGGAAGTCATGCCCTCCACTTTGACAGGCTGTCCCTCCTTCAGCAGCCTGATTTCCTCTGCGGTAAGTTTGACCCCGCTCACTTCCTGCGGGATGTAAACGTGCTCCTGACGGACGGCAACCAGCTCGTTGGTGCTCTTGTCGATGGAAATCAGACAGGGGGTATATTCACTGCCGCGCAGGTTGAGTTCCGCCACACGCCCCATGTTGCCGGTCTCACGCAGGTTCTTCTTGTCCTCCTCGTTAAAGTTAAACCCGAAATAAGGACGTTCCAACTGCGGTTCCTTGCGTATGCCGTGAATGGCCAGTCCCACCTGTCCGTCCTGTTGCGGGATGAGTGAGAGCCTTGCATCCAGTTTGGCTGTCAGCAAACCGGAAAGATGGATGGTCAGGGGCACCAGTTTGTTGGTCTTGTAGCCCTTCAGCATGGAATCAAGGAGTCCCTGCTGTTCCAGCGAAGCCTTTGAGATTCCGACCTTTTCCAACTCCTCCCAGTTGACCATGTTCTCATTATACCGGTAACGCGGTCCTTGCGACTCCTGCGCTGCCTGTTGAGCCTGGGGCTGCTGCTGTTGCTGTGCCGCCTGCTGTACTTCGCTCTGTTGCAGGGGTTCCTGCGGTTGTGTCTCTTTGTCTGCCATAGCTGTTTTTTCTTTTTGGTTTACACTTTGTTCCTTCTTGTTTTCTCTCGGACGGATTTCGTAGCGTTTGAGGAACTCTTTCACCGCATCCGTCTGCTTTCCCTCCGACAAATCCCTGATGGCCTGCTTGTTCACCTTGTAGTCGTGGTAGGTCATGCGGAGCAGGCGGAAATGGGTAGGTTCCTTGAGCTGGCTCCAAAAATTCTTGATGAAGTTTTCGAGAATACTCGAATTCTTGTCGAATTTCAGGAATGAGTTTTCATTCTTCTCGTCCGCCGGAACCGTCTTCGCTTTTCCGTCCTTGTCAATTTCACTGACAGCCTGTACTCCGAATTTCGGATCGTTCTTGTTATGAACCAGCATCAATTCTGTAATCTGTTCCACCGGGAGAGCATCACTTCCGGCCTTCGGCTTCCGAGTCCGTTTGGGCTTTTCGTTCGGGGTCTTTTCTTGTGCCATACCTTTTCTTTTAGGGGTTAATGAATTGCTTTGACGATTCAAAGGTATGGGGTATTTCCAAATAATATGCTGATTTTCAAAAAGGTGTCATCAGATGTCATCAAATGTCGTCAGATGTCATAAACATGACTGTTTCCAACGGCTAAACCGTGAACGGAGAAGAAGGAAGTGAATAAACGGAAAGAGAGAAGATACGTGAGGCAGAAGGGAAAAAGCCTGCGCATCCGACACCAGAAAAAGAGCAGGCGGGCAGGCAAGACAAAACCATGCAGAACAGAGGGAGCTGAAGCCCCCTGTCTTCTCATGCCTTCCGCTTTTTTACAGCAAGACTTTCATAAGACCTGTATTCCGGCTGGATATGTGGAATTTCATGGATTATGAAACACGGCCTCTTCAAGCAGCCCATATCCTTTATCCATGCGTCACGTCGGTCGCAGTTTGCCCCTGTAATCGTTTTTCAAATCGAATCTGGATTGCCGCCGCATTCTTTTTCGTGAAAATTTTCCACGGCGAAGCCGCAAGGAAAATTTCCACGAAAAGATTCGGCAAATGCGGTCGGCAAGACAAATTCGATTTTCCTTTGATGAGGGGGAAAACTGTATCGCAAACAAACCTATCTGGAAATTCCGTGCAGGCTCATTCTCTTGTAAAGGGTCGGGCGGCTGATTCCCAACAAGGCCGCTGCCTGTGTCAGGTTTCCTTTAGAGATGGAAAGAGCCGTCTTGATCTGCTCTATGTTTCTTCTTTCATCTTTCTGCAAACACTTGTCTATCTTCTCTTTCCCCATGGGGTCAGAAACGGGCTCTCCCGTATATTGGAGCCGTAAGGAATTGGGGGTAATCAGTTTTCCTTTGCATATCAATACCGCCGCATGAATGACCTGCTTCAGTTCCCGTACATTTCCCGGCCAACTGTATCCCAGCAGCATCTTCTTTGCCGGTTCGTCAAAATCCAAGACCTCTTTCCGGAGCAACCCGCAAGATTGCTCCCGGAAAAAATCCGCCAAAGGCAGTATATCCTCCAGGCAATTATGCAATGCAGGTACGGTGATGGTAAAATCCTGAAAGCGATAAAGCAGATCCTTCCGGAAACGCTTTTCCGCAACAGCCTCCTGCAAATCCTCATTGGTGGCCGCAATGATGCGCACATCCATCAGCCTGTCCCGTTGTCCGCCTACCGGACGATACCGCCGTTCCTCCATGGCACGCAACAGCATCCGCTGCGTTTCTATCGAAAGGTTCTCCACCTCATCCATGAACAGGGTGCCTCCCTGCGCTTCCTGAAAATATCCTGCCTTTTCCTCTGTGGCTCCGGTAAACGCCCCCTTGACATGGCCGAAAAAGGCGGAAGGTGCCAGCTCTTTGGACAAACTGCCGCAATCGACCGTTACATACGGCTTGCCGGATCTGAGGCTCTGTCTGTGAATCTTTTTTGCCAGGTGTTCCTTTCCTGTTCCGGTGCTTCCCAATATCAGTACCGTCATATCCGTCGGCGCTACCATGTGAATGTACCGGTTCAACTCGCAAAAAGGGGGGCTTTTGCGTTCATAGATTACCTTGGTGAAAGCCTCGTTCACCGTCCTTATTTTTTTGATGACGGGCAGCAGTCTGGTTTCAACCAGCGGTTTGAGGATATAATCTTCCGCACCCAGCTTCATGGTATGAACCGCAGAATGTATCTCTTCATAATTAGTCATCATGATGAACGGATGCATATAGCCGTTCTCCCTCATCCACTGCAACAGCGTGGTACTTTCCCCGTCAGGCAATCTTAAATCCGCCAATACGATGTCATCCTCACGGACGGATGTCCCAATGATCTTCTTAGCCTGTGCCAGCCTGTAAGTCCTTACAGTATCCAAATCCGCCTTCTGCAAAAAATTGCAGATATAATTACAGAACAAGACATTGTCCTCAACAACAATTACTCTCATAAGCCTTCTTAGCCTGTTGTGCCAAACATATTATTTCTTTTCCTTTATCCAATACCTGCTGTACAGTCCGCCCGAACTCGTCCACAGAAAACTCTCCCGAATCCTGAATCAGTGCGAACAACTCACGCAGCGGCTTGCCGGCATGAATGATCTCCCATGAGCCTGTCAGATGATGTATCCATTCTTTCAGTGCCTCATGATCATTCTTTTCTGCACATTCAGCCATAGCCTCCATATCCTTCCTTGTCTCCCGAATCAGGGTATCCAGCATCTTCCTCCTGTTCCCATATTTCAGCAGGGCATCGAGGTCTATCTGTTCAGACTGCCTTTCACTTCCCAGACATTCCGTACATACCTGCAAAAGTTCTTCGGCGGAAAACGGCTTTTTCAAACAGCCCGAAAACCCTGCCGCATACAAATCTCCCGTATCGCAGTTTCCCGATGCGGTACTCGCGATAACCGGAATGCTCCGTGAGTTTCCCACATTGGCCATGCGCAGGAGATTCAACACCTCGAATCCGTTTGTCCGGGGCATTTTCAAATCCGTAATCAAAAGGTCATAACTACGGCTGCGGACATGCTCCATCAGATCACGCGTGTTCTCACATACCGTGCAAGCCACCCCGTGATACGCAAACATTTCCCTGATTGCCGCCAGCAAAACGGTGTCATTGTCCAATACCAGTACCGTATAGGACTGTACGGAAATCCGGCTCCTGCCGCTCTCCGCCATCGCTTCCTCTGCCACAGCCAAAGGAAGACAGACAGTGAACCGGCTGCCCACCCCTTTCCAGCTTGCCACTTCAATCCTGCCGTCCAACAATCCGACCAGACCTTTTACTATTGAAAGTCCCAGTCCGACCCCTTCTTCCGCAATCGCATTGGGAAGCCTCTCGAATGCAGTGAAAATGCGTGTCTGCTCCTCATCGTCCATTCCGGTGCCGGTATCTTCCACGATAAGCGTCAATATGCCCTGGTCAAATTGTGTGCGAACCGTTACACTTCCCCGCTCCGTAAACTTGATTGCATTGGACAACAAGTTGCTTCCTATCTGTATTATCCTGTCCCTATCTCCTATAACAACCGCATCTCCGGCACTCAGTACGTTCAGCAAAAGGTTTTTTCCTGCTGCCAGCGGCATAAAATCCGTTTCCAAAATCTCGGTGACGGAACATAACCTGAACGGGACAGGAACGGCCTTTTCCCCGCCACTTTCCAACCGGAAAAATCCCAACAGGGAATTCAGCATGGAAGACATGTGTCCCGCCACCTGCCGTATGTTCCGGCTGTATTCCCTGCACTTCGACACTTCTCTTTCTGTGGAAAGCAATTCCGCATAGCTGCTGATAGAAGCAAGCGGCGCACGCAAGTCATGGGTTACGGCCAGCATGATTTTCTTTCTTGCCTCAATCAGTTCCTCGTTTTCAAGAACGGTCTGCTCCAACTGACGGACTGTGCCTTCCAGCCTTTTTTTATAACGGTTTATACGCATCATGTCCCGGTGTATCACCATATAGGACCATATCAGCAGCAAAACCATGAATGCCGTCAGACCGATGACCGTGGCAAATGACCGTTTCCCGGCTTCCGCAACTTCTTCTTCCTGTCTCTTCAATTCCGCTTGTACCGTTCCATCCATATCCTCAATCATCTGCCGCAACTGCACGTTCAGCCTTCTGTTCATCCCATCCAAGCTGTCCGTCCGTTCTGCCAGCTTCCGGGCATACGCCTGCTGTCTGCCAACCACGCTCCGATTAAGCTCATGAAGCATGGAGGCGGCAGAAGGAGAATCCGCCCTGTGGCGTTTTGCGAACAACCTCTTCAGGAATCCCCCTTTTGGGGCATTTTCCCGTTCACTCTGTCTGGCAATGGCCGGAATCTGCGCTGCAATTTCCCGGTCGGCTTCCTCCTGCCTGTGTACCCAATATATGATTTCCCGCATATACCGCTCCTTGGCTCTCCACAAATTACGGATGCTGTCTGTATGTGAGCCGGAAGAGGAGTACCTCAAGCTACACAACAGGCTGTCAATGTGCCGTCTCCGTTTCTGAAATAATAAAAAATCCTGCTCACTCCACTCCATAAAGGTTTCACAGAAGAAAGAAAGCCTGAGCATTTTCACGTATATATCATTTATCTCATGCTTTTTCCGGTTAATCATCCGTACTTCCATTTCCCTGGCCTTAGTCTCTTTCCATTCGCAGATGCCAACGTAAGCAATACCACTTATGACTACAATCTTGGCCATATATCCTACCGCTATTTTGGCAAGAAGCGGTTGCAGGCGCAAAGATTTCAACAATTTATTCCTACTTTCCAATTATCTACTTTTTAATTCATTATATTCTATTAAAATTTTTTGCAAAATAAACCGACCAGTCGGTTTATTTTGCAAAGATAAGCCTTTTCCAAGAATAATGAAAAAAAACAGGTTCCAGCAAGTAAAGTTTTATCATTTATCAGTCTAAAAGACAACGGAATGAACTGAAAGGGAAGAAAAGGAAAGGAATGCAGACCTAAATTTCCGAGAACATCCTCAAGAAAGTCTTACCAATAGAAGTGTTCAATGCCTGTCTGCTGAACGCCTTGGCATCCTTCAAACTTATTTTATGATCATAAGCCACATTGGAAAGAAAGTCCTGTTCCCGGACAAGGAGTTGCTGATACATTTGTGGAAATTCGTCCATATATTCATGGGCGGAGGAAACAAACTGCATATAACACACCAGGAGATTGCCATTCAGATGTTTTGGAAAACTGTTTATCACCCGTTCTATCGGATTCCTGTATTGCCTTAAAAACTCATTCCAATCCTTGTCAGCCAAGGAATACATTTCACAAGAAATCTGCGAGTCGGGGAAAAAACGCATTCTGACAACCGCATCAATCAGTTTCTTTTTGGAAGGAAAGTAGTGTATGACAGCCCCTTTGGATTTATGCACGGCGACAGCCACATCGCAGAATGAGGTCTGCTTCATTCCTTTTGTGATGAATAACCTGTATGCCTCCTCTATAATCCGCTGTTTCAAATTCGGGTCCATCCTACTGCCTATATTATAAAAAATAGCACAGATGCAATCAACACCCCAACGCGGTAGTGGAATACCTAGAGATGATGCTGACGCACCTGTGCTATATATTTTAATATAGCGCAAGCCGTCATATTCCATCTTATCTCTTTGAAATTTTCCACTTTTCGTTTGGAAGATGATATATGATACTATACTATGTCGTTTTAACAGCGCAAAAATACGTTATTTATCGTTTATTTCCAAATTTATACGACACTTAATAGCACTGTTCCATAAGAAAAGCGTCCACTTTCAGGGACAAGCAGCAGTATTTTTTCACCGGATTTGAGTTTACGGGTAGAACAGAACTCATCCAAGGCAGCCAGTATCGCTGACGATCCGATATTTCCCACCCAAGTAAGATTGGTAAACCACTCTCGTTTGTACAATTCAAAACTCTCGTCTTTCATCGCTTCAATGAGATTACCATAAATAACCATTGACGAAGAGTGAGGTATTACATAATCCACATCGTCAGGAGTCATGCCATGTTTATTCAGACATGATTTAATATGTCTAATCCATAACGGCATCAACTTCGCCCCTAAAAGTTTAATGTCCTGTTTAATAACCATAAGGGACTCATCGACCAATTCCTGACTTTCAAAAGATTTCCAGCTTTTCAGTTCACCGTCCTCCCTCCGGACAGCTCCGGCAAACATACAGGTAGGGGTTTCATTGGCATATGAATCCATTTCTATCCATTCAATCTTTAAAGATACGCCCTTTTCTCCCGGATGATTTTCCAATAATGCACAACTCGCACCATCGCTTAACATAAAGCGCAGGAAGTCCTTTTCCAAAGCCATATATGGATTGGTACCCAAATTGCAGCATCTTTCATATTCGATATCGAAGTTTTTGGATAAAAGCATTGCTGACACCAATTCAGATGTGCTGCATATTGCATTCTGTTTTTCTGATGCGGCTATGCTCAAATAAGCTATTTTCAGCGCTTGCAGACAAGACAAACAAACTCCAGCAGAAGAGAATATTTCAACAGGTTCTTCCCAAAGCCCATGTACCATAGACGCATGAGAAGGCAGGATCTGATCAGGGGTCGCAGTAGCACAAGCAAGCAACTCAATGTCCTTTTGGCTCTTATTGGTCAATGCCAGCAACTTACGTATAGCCAGCATCGCCATTTCTGCATTTGTATGTGTGATTTCTTGATTTTTGTTTAAGGCATAGTATCGCCGTTTAATTCCATTTTGCTTTAAAACTATCCGTTGCACTTTGGAATGTTTTCCAGAAATGAGTCCCAAGAACTCTTCCATTTCATCATTGGAAACAGGAGAGTTCGGAAAGAAGCTTGCAAGCCCAGTAATAAAAACATCTTTCTTCATTAGTTCAATTTTTAATTAGTTCATATTGATTATAAAGAACTACTTTCAGTTCTTCTATTCGCAATCCATTCACCAATGCATCCTGAAAACATTTTCCAAACAGCAGGATTCGAAATGTCAAAGCCAATGTAGAAGGATTAACATCGGATCTTATTTCTTTTGTTTCAACAGCCTTCACAAATATTCTTTCCCATAATTTAATCTCCTTATTTGTTATTTCGTTGAAAGCCTCGTTAAATCCCGGATAGAAATATTCTGCCTGCAAAATCAAGTTAAGATATGCACGTGTAATATTGGTCTTCTCTTTTTCTATGAGATAGATCCTCATTGCATTCATCGTTTCCTCCACCTTCTTTATGTAATAATCAATAAATTCAAGCAGAGAGGTGTGAGAAATGTCCTTGAACTTATTTTTGGCATCTTGTTTGTGAAAAATGTAAAAATCAATCACATCAATAAACAGTTCCTGCTTGCTTGGATAATGATATGACATACATCCTCTTGATAAATTCAGACTTTTTTCTATCTCCTTCAGGGGAACCGTGTTGTAATCTTTTGTCAGAAACTGTTTGTATGCAGCTTCCCTGATTAATCTTTTTGTTTCTGAGCCTTTTACTCCTTTCATAACCTTGTTTTTTAGTATCATACAAAAGTAGGTCTTTTGAGTGAAAACACGTTCATTTTTAGTATAATTAAATATGTCCTACCCAATTACCATTAAATCATTTATGACCATACATACCAGTTTATGAAATAAATGCCAACGATGCCTTTTTCTTTTTTTTTCTTATACATATATTATTTTTTGCCTATATTTGTCTTCAAATAAGCCGATTAGTCGGTTTGTTCGGCATAGAGGAACCCAAACAGAAAGTGGAATTTCAAAACAGAGATGTTCCTCTATGTCTTTGTTATTCCATCTTCCGGCAACCGGATTCTATCCCTGTTCCGCCATATCCCTAAAAAAATACCGACCGGATGGTATTTTTTTACGGCAAAAGTATAAATATATACCATAAAAACAAAGGGAAAGGCCAATTATGCATTCTATCGGCAAAGAAATGCCTATGAAATATACATAATCCGCTTTTCCCTATGAGAAACATTATGTTACCGGCTTATCTTGAAGGCATCTTCATCTTAACCTGCACCCCCTGTGAGTTTAAAACACGAACCGGTGTCTTTTCTCCGGCTTTCAAATAGAACAGAAGATAATCCTTCGCACGCTGGGACTCGAAGAAACCTTTTTCGCGATACTCGGCAATCCACCTCTGAATCATCGGAATCTGCCAACGGTTCATCAAAATATAGTAGCCGAAATAATACTCCAAATCGCTCAGGAAAATATTGAGTTTCAGGTAATCCCACCAGAACTGTTCTTTCTTTTTGCTTTTGGCATTGAGTATGATAACCTGATGTTCATAAGTGTCACGAGGATTTTCCCAATCCTGTTGCGAAACAAATACATCGGGAACCACATTATCGGCATGATCCTTTGCCGGAATAAAGGGAGATAAGGATTCTATTGAATCCTTTATCTTTCCATATAAGGACGGTTCGTACTCCTTGTTGTACAGCATAACATCCCGCAAACGGGTGGAAGTGAGATGGGTTACCACGGAACGTCCTACCACACAATGATCCGGAACAGTCATTACCGATGCCAGACGTTTCATAAATCTGATTTCCGCTTTTGCCTGTTCTTCCTTATCCGGTCTCTTGAAAGGATAATCTGACCAGGCAATCTTCCGCATCCCCAGATGCAGGTCTGTAAGCTGCAACCCCGCATACGCACAGAAAATGGAAGCACGAATTATCTTGAAGATAGGGGTACGGTCACCCTCGTGGGCCACGTAAGGCAGGTCTTCCACGCCAAAAAGCATTTCATTTTCCGCTATCAAATCGGCAGAGACCGTCTTGCCTTCTTCCAACCGTCCCTTAATCTTGAAGTTACGCTTTTGGTATCCCCAAGTGTGAACAGGCCGCGTAGCTATCAGTGCCACACAATAATTGCCGTTTTGCGGTGTGAAATCTACATTTTGCGGTGTTGCATTGAGCATCAACTCGTTCAGCAACTTAATCTTTTGGGTATAGTCCATAAACTATTGGTTTTCAGTGAAACATTTTGTTAACAGTGCAAATGTAGGCATCAAGTTTCGTACCGGAGTTCCGTTTTTCGCCGAAAATCACTGCAGGGTCAACCAATTATTCAATATTTATTCTGTTCTCGATTCTCAGTATATAGTTTGTTTCCGAGAAAAAGCGTTCCATACGTACTGCCTGACCGGTTCTGAACAAAGGTTTTTCACTATTGGCTATGTAGGCTTTTTTTATGGGAAAATTCCGTGCCTCTTCCTGTTGTTCAAAATAACCAATGGTAGAACGCAACTGCTGTTCGCCGTCTTTTATCCATTGATTACCCTTGCCTTTTCTTTGCTTCAACTCTACAAATATGATCGTATCTCTATAAAACAGGCAGCCGTCGCAGCGGTTGTCCATACTCCCGTCCGCCCTGCGCAGTTCAATGCAATGGTCAACCGGTACGAAATTCACCTTTACCTGAGGATAATTATCCACCGCCGCAATCCAATCCTGACCCTGTCTTTCTGCAATATATGCTTTTTCAGCAGCAGGAGCCGGCCGGTCGCATATACCGAATTTGCGTCTGTTTGATGATGATATATGTTGTGTCGGGAAGAAGTCAATCATAATTCCTGTTGTATTTCCAATAAATCGGCAAAATCTTCGTTTGTTCTCTCCAGCATCCTGTTGAGGAAGTTCTCATCGGAAGGAAGCCCATGATATGTGTCCAGTACAGTTACCGTCCCTTCTATCTCGTTGAACTCGTAAATAGCGATTTCGTCAGGGTGTATGGCAGCTTCTATGGGATAAATAGCATTTATCCTTTCTTGTACCTCACAGGAAAGATTACCTACAGCCAACAGCATACCGGCTTTGACAGCGACGGTCAGGCTATTAATAAGGTATGGGCTATGTGTTGTAATCACCAAACGGTTTGTTTCCAAAGCATTGTTAAAAGCCAGCAACTGTTTCATTATCATCCATTGCGATTCCGGATAAAGGTTTTGTTCCGGTTCTTCTACAATGTTGACAAATGCCGATTTGTTGAATCTGGCAGAAACGGCTGAAAGGGCAATCCTCCGTTGCTCGTCCGTAAGGTTCGGTATGTTCCATATATTCGCAACTTCCGCTTCGAAGCGTTTCGCTTCATCGCTGCTCATCTTCTGGGCACTATTCGCCTGACTTTTTACAGATTCGGACAAATGTAAAGAAACCAAATAAAGCGGTACGATGGATTGGAATCCGCTGGACGCTTCCATCAACTTCACCTTATAGTCCTCACCTTTGACATAAACAATGTCATTTTGTTTGTTATATTCCAGTTGCGCATGATTGATAGGCAGTTCCAGACTACTCTTAATGCGTTGTTTGGCTTTGTCATATTCCGTAAGAAAACCTAGCAAGGCATCCGGCAAATCCTTAATCAGATTCGGTTTGTTGACCATGCTGATGAAATTCCGTTCGGCAGGAACGTACATGATTTGAGGAAGGGCATAGCTGTCCAATGCATTCTCATTCTTTTCTATGACAAGTTCGCCTTGCTTCGTGTAGGTAAACTTGTAGGAATCCCCTTCGTAGAAAATCTCAGTCTGTTCCTTTATGAAATAATTGGAAATACGATGGTAACCGCAATACTTGTTCTTGAACTTGGCGGCGGTAAATTCTTTCTCCTTGAAATCACCCCGTGTCAAGACCTTCTCCATCCATGTAAAGGTGGAAACCAGTTTGGCAACCGTACTTTTACCGCTACCCTGGTTACCCGTAAAAACGGTTACTTTCTTTATATCTATCCATCCGTCCGTTACAGATGCTGTTTCTTTCAACGGACCGAAGTTTTTAATCTTGATTCTACTCATATATTTATTGTATAGACCTGTTACAAAGATAGTGTTTCTAAATGAGACGACCTAATGAATGTTGTGTTTCATTTGCTGTGAACATAGAGGTCTTCCCAATTCTTTGTTTTTCCAATTTTTAACCTGTATGTTTTATGATGGTTTTCTAATAGTCAGAAGTGTCAATCTGATATCCGAATGTGTATCAGTCGGCATTGAACGGACGGATTTCGGAAAGATTTTCATTGCCGCTGTCAATAAAGCGGTCGAGCACCTTAATCATGACAACAGGTATATTCTGCTTCCATAGTATCTGTGCGTCCAGCTCTGTACAAACCAATGCCATCTGTTTCAATTCTTTTTCCAAGTATGCTCCCGAACTGATATATTCATTCAGAAGAGGTTCGTTTTCGGATAATTTGATTACAGAGGCATATAACTTGTATTGTTTATTGATACATTTCAAATGAAACTTATCCTTTAGTGTGGAAGGCGGATCAAGTAATTTCAGTTTGGGCAGGTCTGACTTGTTGAGAATAATCACAGTATTTGTAAATTCGACTGTATGATCTCCAGGCAGACTATACAACAATCTGTTGTCAGGGGATTTGAACTTATACTCGTTTTCCTTCCGTAAATTCTGAGGATAAGCATTGTACCAGTTGAAATGGAATCCGATGATTATCTGTTTGTCGGTCAATCTTAAAGTCTGGAAGGCCTTGTCAAGATTCTCCGGAAAAACCCTATATTCACTTTTAGGCTGATACTGGAAGCTTCGGAGCCAGCAGTTTTTGAAAGAGTATAGTGTAGCAGCACTGAAAGACTCCTTAAAATTGACATATCCTATTGTTTTATCCGTACAGAATGCCTCTGCCGGCATCAGCTGACGTATTCTTCCGACACAATCGAACTTGTTACAGTTTTTGTGCTCATCATCAGTTATGACAGATACTTCTGTAATCCACTTCATTTCTCTGCCAATACTATCTGATGCTATTTGGTAAAAATCCTGAATTTCATCTTCAGACAGCTGTTGAGTAACTTTTTGATGTTGTATTGCTGAAGTAAGCGAATTGGAAAGGGACTCCAGTGCATTCTTCAGCTTATGTTTAGTCCTGTATATGCGCGACTGATCCAATGGCAGTATTGTTGTGATGTCTTCCAATGGAATGGAATTCTGCTCAATCTGTTTCAGGATAATAGGAACATTTTCCAGCCATTCGTTCTTTTCGGACAAGGGTTCAGGAAGAGCCGGCAGTGAATAAAAATCCTCGTAAACATAGGTACGGTTAAGTGTTGCCAGACGTAACATTAGGATATACAAGTATTTCTGTATCCAGCCATTGATGATGCTATTGTTGCGTACGCCAGCCTGAAGACCAAAAAATGGATATTTTTGCTCGTATCTGTACATTGAATCGGAATCAGACGAAAGCAAGTCCATATACAACAAGATGATTTCAGCCAATGAATCAGGTATCAGTACATAATGAGGTGGCTGGCTATTGGTGTAATACAGAAGTTGGTTCAGAAGCTTGTGCTCCTTTTTGAACAGCAGAAGCCCTCCCAATGCGATATGGAACTCCTTGAACTCTTTTCGTTCTTTTTGCCTTAGCTTGACCATTTTACTGTCAGCAATGACTTGTCCAGATGAGGTATAGGAGACATATATACGCTCGTTAAGTTGGAAATCTGCAAGGTGAAGAAGCAGAAGTGAATTGGCTGCATTCCAATATTTGATAATCCATTCACTGTGTTTGTAAAATAATTGCTGGTTCAAGCAAGTCCAGATTGTACGGTAGGTATTCTGATGCATTATGGTGAACTGGACTCCATCCAGCATTACGTTGACTATGTCATTGCCGTTTTTGATGGAAACCGCTTCCTTTTGCTGCATGCATAATTGCTCATTGACGGAGATGATACCTTCGTATAACTCCGGTGGATATTCCATTACCGTCCATTGTCTGCCCTCACGTAAAGACATGGTCCAATCATACAATTCCTGATAGCAATCGCGCAATACATCCACATTGTTCTGTTTGAGCATGGCAATAAAAAGTTCGAACCATGCCTTTCTGGTATTTCGTGGAATATCGTTTCTCTTGATTAGATGCTTTTGCAGTTTTTCAGGCACATTATAAATATAGATAAGCCTGAAAATCATAAATATACTGAATGTCAGCAGTACACAGAATATTGTCGCGAGAATAATGGCAGAATAATCTATGTACTTTGTAAGAGCTCCGAAATCAAAATAGTTAGGTGGAGCGACCAATTGATAGAACAGTAAAAATATGGTAATAGCGAGCAGGCCAAGAAAATGCTTTGTGCTTCTTTCGTTCATAAAGAGTTGTATCAGGCGGGTAGATTCATACTTATCGTCTATCCGCTGAATAACTCCAATTAACAAGGGAACGGCAATGCCCAGTATGGCTGCCGTTATAGGTATAATAATTTCTTTAGAAAAAATGTCCATAATATAAAAAATGTTCAATAGTTGCTATGGTACTGGAGGAAACTTTATGCGTCCTTCTTTATCGATGGTACAAGATAAGGCTTCCCCTTGAATTTTTTTAGCTATACGGTTATAATTTGTTGCTGTTCGTGTTTTTAAATCTACCATTTCTTTCCAATCAAAGGTATGCTCTATATTAAAAACATTCTGTTCATTTGCTGAAGTAAATCGCATGGATGATTTTACATGGATATTACCCTCTTGAGACCGGACATTCCAGTTAAATCTGGGATGATATTGTAATTTTGCAGCGAGGCATAATCTTTCGACTGTTGCCTGAATTATACCTTTAGTCGTGTTTAAATCTTTCAGACTTTGGGAGTAATACCATTTGAATTCATCATAGATTTGGTAATCCAAGGGATTCTCAAAAGGTTGGAACAACTGGTAAATTTTGCTCAAAAATGATGAATCATAGTCATGTAAAAATGCCGGAACCTCCTGATCCATTAAAACACGGCAGCCTTTGGCCCCAGCCTGTTCCAATTTGACAGCCTTACTTACAGCATTTCCTAGCAACATTTGTCCCAAATTAGTGTTGTTATCTTCAATGATATCTCCGTATGCAATACCACCACGACATAGAATACCATTCTGCAAACAATCCCACATAATAGTATGACATGAAAGTATGACATCTTTCATGTTTTCAGACCAGACGAAAGCGCAATCGGACAACTGGGTGAAATTTACTGTAGGGTATTTACTCTGGCAGTTTGCCAAGATTTTCCGAAAAATGATCAAAATATTGGCTGCAAATTCCTGATTCCCTGAAGTCTGAAAATGTTTAGAGACCTGCCAAATATTAAAATCGTCTTCTGTAAGCTGGATTTTACCTTGTGTTAAAGCTGAAAATCCTAGTATATCCACATAGAAGACAAAACCTTTTAGATTATTCATGTTCATAATGTTATCGTTTATAACTGGTTGAATTTTTTTTGGACATTTTGAGCTATACTGATGAAACAGTTGGGAATTGTAACATATTAGTTGTTGCTTGTCACAAAGATAGTATATCTAAGTGAGATGAGTTAATGGGGGCTTTGTTTTATTTTTGATTTTGCCAATAAATGGTATTTCCTAAAATAATTTTGTATAGTTCTTCATTTTTATTGTAAAACAAGTTATATTCTTCTTTATGTTTCCATCTTGAGGCTGTTTTGATGACTTTAATGAGTTTATTATTATCATAAAAGTATTCTATAGTTGAACTATCACCATAAATATTAACTCCAACATATATTGAATTCTCATTATTTACTATTTCAAATTTTGATATAGATATTAAATTAATTACGGGTGTATTTTCATTTTCTGTTGGGTAATATTTGAAATAGGTTTTGTTATATCCATGTTTAGAATATTCATATAAACTGATATATAAACCTTTTCGTATATCTGCATCTATATGTTGCTCTGAAATAATCATTTTGTTATTTTCATCGAAGCCAAATCTGAACAAGTCCTGATAATTCCATTTTTCAATGGTCATGTTTTTTAAAAGTCTACCTTTTTTTTCTTTATTAAGTAAATGATAATAAGGTAGTAGATTATAATATTCCTTGGTCGAATATTCCCATCTATGTACATTTTTTAAATATTCTTTTATAAGAAGAATATTATTCTTTTTTTGTAAACTTGTTATTTTTAATTTTAAGTCTGTTAACATAATTGTCGATATTTAATATAAATTACTTATGAATTAATGGGTTGAATTGTTCCATCTTCCACTTTCTATTTCTGTTCCAATTTTTTGTAATTGTTTTCTGACATAATTGTCTTTTAAATTATCGCTTAATTTATTGTCTATCGCATATTTCTCAGCACTCTCTAATAATTCACATATTCGTTTATCACTTTCAAGCGAATGTATGTACCCTGCATGGTAAGTACCAGTAGTTCTGGCAGCTTCTCTTCCTGGATGTCCAGATTGAGTTACTTGAGAATTAGCAGTACCCCATAGAGCAACTCCATTTTCGGCATCATTAATTCCTATGTGACACCTTTCCAATACGGCTTTGGATCTGTTTACATATTCATTATTCCGATTCAATTGAACAATATGATGTGGAGTCTGTCCAGCAGCAACAGGCCTATAGGCATTTTCCATAGCTTTTTTTAATTTATAAGCATGAGATAAGCCTAAAATATCAAGTGCTATGTTAGTAGAATTAACATATCTATATATTGCTAAAATACCAGATTTTAATCCTATAGGATCTTGACTCATGTAACTACCAATTCTTGGTTCATAATACCTAAAACGGTTGTAGTATAATCCCGATTCCTCATCCACATATTGCCCTTGAAACCTGAATGGACAATCAAACTCCATTCCTTTATTTACAGTAATCACTTTTCCATAAATATCTAGTGTACAATCCCAAGTTTTGTTTCCTTTTTCATCGTACATCTGAATAGGTGTACCCAAATAATCGGACACAATAGAATATTGCTTACCATCCTGTATCTTTGCTGTTGGTACAAACGTGCCTGCTTCGAACACCCAGGTGGTAACATCTTCTGCCGGTTCTTTTGGAAGGATGTTTTCCTCTTCGTCCCATTGTGTTTCCGCTACCTTGTAGCACCATTCGTGCAGCGGTACGTTTCCGTTCCACACCCAGCGTGTAACCTTTCCGAAATACTGCTTGGCAGTACGCCGTCCCAACGCATCGTAGCGGAACTCCACCGGCCTGCCGTCCGGGCGTATCACTTTCTTCAGCATACCGTTTGAAGCCCACTCGTAGAGCCATCCCGTTCCCGTTGCCAGACAGCGGATGCCACGTTCCTTCTCCATGCGCTTGCGGTCGTACCTTACGCCCGTTTCCTGCAACCGTTTGAACTCACGGAAAATGAGGTTCCCCTCGTCATCGTAGTGGTAGAAACAATCTGGGTCCTCCAAAAGTCTTCCACCGGCACCGTATTTGCGGTCCTTCCTGTCCGGAGTCCCGAAGAGGTTGCCCACGAAGTCCGGCACGCGGTAAATCACATCCGTTTCCGAGCCCTGGGTGGTTTCCTGCCGGATGAGGAAGTCGAAACGGTCATAGTCGTAGCGAATGACCGTTCCCGTCAGCTCGTTTTCCTTGGAGAGCAGGCGGTTGGCGATTCCCCATTGGTAGCGGTAAGCCCCTTTCTCTATGCCGCCTGACCGTACCGACTTGCGCACCTCGCGCCCGAAACGGTCGCGCTCCGTCCTGACGGTTACGCCACCGGAGAAGGTGCGCTGCACCTCCAGCCCCGTGTTGTCACGCACCCATGATGCCTGCCAGCTCTCGCCTGCCTGCATGGTCTGCAGGTTGCCTTCCCGGTCATAAGTGTGACGGATGTCCGCTCCCAGACTGCTGGTGATACGAGTACAGTTGCCTTCGCCGTCATAAGCCCGGCTGACGGTGTGTTCTCCCTGCCTTTCCTCTGTAATCAGTCCCGTCTTCCTGTCACGGGTGAACTCCAGCAGGTTCTCGCAGTTCTTCGCCTTGACGAGCATGCCGTCCTTGTCATACGTGTAGAGGGAGACCTCCCCGTCATACTGTTCCTCCTTCAGGATATTGTCCAGTCCATCATACTGGTATTCCGTCCATTTTCCTCCGGGACGGTTTACACGGGTGACACGGCCCGCACCGTCGCGCTCGTACTCACGGCGCAGACCGTCGAAGCCGGTTTCCGCAACGACCTGTCCCAGCCCGTCCAGCTCGAAGAAATAGTTGTCGCCCGCCTCGTTGCCGATGCGCCGGAGCTGCAGCTCGCTGTTGTAGCCGAAGGTGATGTGGTGCCGTTCCTGCTCGCGGCTTTTCAGTACCCCCAGTGCCCCATAGGTGTACCTGACCTCGCGGATGTTGTCGCTGGCATGTACCATGTTTCCCATGGCATTGTACTCAAACCGGTGCACATTGCCGTCCGGCTCTTCCAGCCGTATCAGGTTGTCCGCACGGTCGTAGGCATAACGGGTAACGTTGCCTTTCACATCCACCGCCTGTAC